>JAGALE010000310.1 GCA_017625335.1 Lachnospiraceae bacterium | reverse complement strand
CCTTTATTGGTTGGACAGGAAGTAATGGTTCAACACCTCAGATGACAGTGACAATACCTGTTGGTTCTACTGGAAATAAACATTATGAAGCACACTGGGCAGGTAATACACCTTATGTGTCCGATTTTAAACTGGAAGGTGATGTATACAAATATGCAACACGTTTCTATTATGTAAGACAAGATTATGTGTTCGGATTGAAAATGTATTCTTACATAAAAGATAAAGATGGAAACATAGTAGGTACAGTAGTATACACACCAACTAACAACTATATTAATGTCAAAGACAGAAATGAAGAGTACATTCAGACTAGAGATTCTGAGTTACCAATGAAAGAGTTTAAGGGATACTTAGGTAAATGGATATATCAAGAGGGTACAGAATTAAAAATTCTTGATTATACATTAAATACTAGAAGTTCAACAGCTTATGGTACAACTAATGGATATAAATACATGAACACAGAAGTTAAAGCTAAGTTAACAGAGCATTTAGCAAAGGTGTTCTTATTCCCTCAGGCTGGAGTTAATACCGGTAAGGTTATTAATAAGTCAGAACAATTCCCTGAAGCCAAGAAAGTTACAGTAGTAGCTGACGGAAAAGCTCCTGTAATTACAGACAACATCATAGATGATGGTGTATATGATGAAAAAGTATTTCCTATAACAGTTAAGATAAGTGATGAAGATACTGGAGAAAGTGGTATTAAGCAGCTAAAAGTAGATATAGAAAATCTTGATACTGGCTATAAGGAAACATTGACAAATATTAATAATACATCCTATGTAACAAGTACATCATTTACTTATAAAAATAGTAGTGGTGGAGAAGGACTTATATTAAAAGATAATGAAAACTATGTAGGAAAAATTAAAGTCACAATAACAGCTGTTGACAATGTAAATAATACATCAAAGGTAGAAAAGACAGTATATGTAATTAGCTTAGACACAGCAATTAAGCGTATACTTCCTATCATAGATATTGATGGAAATCCAATACCTGACCATGTATTCAAAGATGGTGAACAGGGTGAAATTGTTATTGATACAACAGGGTTTATAGACAAGTTAGATATAATATTTGACGAACCTATTGAAAAATTAGCTGGTGAACAGGGTTATGAATTCAGTGAAGATGTCATAATTCCATTACCAAATAATGGGGATGATAAAAATATATTCACAAAAACAACACCATTTACAGATCCTGATACACTTAAGCCTTATAGAACAGATGAATACTTCTTTACAATTCCATTGGGTACTTGGGTACCTAATGCAACAGATCCTGAAGAAAATATTCACTACATTATCATAAATGCACATAAAGAGCATAAAGTTCTTACCAATGTATTAGTGATAGGTGGAACAGGGGAGGATGGTAAAGATCCTGTAACAGATGACTACTTAGATATTGAAGGAAGACTTGAGACAGAATTGAGAACAAGAATTAGAGACGCATCTAACAATAATAAGTAAAGATTTAAGATAAGGGGATATGGAATTATATGGCATATCCCCTTATATTATTAAGGAGAATGTAGCATATGAGAAAAATTAGTTATATTATATTAATATTATTGACTCTTGTGCTAATGGATGCAAGTGTTAAGGAATTCAGAAATGCAGCTTCATTGGATTTAATGGCAAATGCTGAAGTAATAGAGATGTATACAGATGGTCATAGAGAGTACTGTGTATACAGTTATGTGTCAAATAAGAATATGAAAATAGCTAGGGATATAATATATAATGTTAAAGGTCATAACATAGGAGATATAGTAGAAATACATTATGATAGTGCAGATGACAACAGAGTAAGCTACTATAAAAATGAGATTATTACAGTATTTTGTGCCGCATTGACAATACAAGCTGTATTTTTAATAATTATGATACTCAAATTTATAAGGAAATAGAGCATGAAAAAATTTGGAATAAACATATACAATTTTTTTGCAAAGGCAACAAACATGTTATTAACATTAGGTATATTAATAATTGTAGCAATATGCTTATTATTTGGCAGTATGTTTAGCAGGGTAACACCCGGGTTTAAGGAAGTAGATGCAATAGTAACTTACTACAATGAAAATACCGGAGATACATACATAGAATACGCATATAATAATGATACAATGTCTGGAAAATTTAAGTCAAATCTGACTATACCTACAGGGCACATAGTAACATTAGAAATAGATAAAGATGAACCAACAAAATTTAATATTATAGATACGAATTTAGTCACAGATGCAGGAAATAACGGATTAGCTAGTTTTGGAGTGGTACTGTTTGTAGCATTAATACTATATAAATTAATATATGGACCTTTCATAAAGCAAAAGAATTATGTAGAGCATTTAAATAATAACAATGAGCAAGATAAGTAACAGTTATATAATATATAATATAAATTTAAAAAATTTGTGATATGGATAAGGAGAGAGTAGCAATGACATTAAGAGAATTAAGAGTAGCTTTAGTGAACAAAGCAATGAATATTGTATATTCAGAACAATCATCAGTAGGTGAGCTTGGTGGAGTAACAATTACAAATGAACAGGCAAAATTAATTGCTAAACAGTTCGGATGGATAAGAATTTCACAGTCAGGCTTTCAGATTATTGAAAAGACAGCAAAGTTTACTAGGGGATTTAAAAACAGTCTTAAGAGAGAGGACATTTGGGATAATACAGTAGTAACCTTTGAAAACCATAGAATTGCAGGTGAAATGAAATATTACGATAGAATTAAATTAATCTATCCTAATAGATTTGATTTAACACTTACATATAACATGCCAGGTACTGGTGGAGCGTATGCTCTTTTCGATAAGTCAAGGGATATTGCAAGACCAATTTTTGTAGCTAGATCTATTAAGCAGCTATGTTCATACTTAGATGCTAACTATTAAAAAATTAAACATAAACGGAGGAAATTTAAACATGGGAATACTTAAGGTATTAAAAACAACAGGATTAGTAGGAGCAGGATTTGCATTGGGAGTAGGATTTGCTTATGGAGTTCAGGCATTCCTTGATAGTGATGACTCAAAGAAACCAGATAATGAATTCGATTTTGATGATAAAGAATTTGATAATTCAGGCTTTGGTACACCAGGCTTTGGAGCATATGGGTTCAGAACAACAGGCTTTGGTACACCAGGCTTTGGAGCATCTGGATTTGGGGCACCAGGATTTGGGGCATACGGTCAAATGTATACACCTACACCTGAAGAAATTAATGAAACAAACAGAAAATTTAAAGAAACATTAAGTAAAGGGGTTAACACAAATAATAGCAAAGAAGCTAATGTTAATCCTGTACTAAAATAGTAGATAACAAGTAAATATAATAATAAGCAACTTAATTAAAATGGCATCTTTTTTAGGT
>JAGALE010000309.1 GCA_017625335.1 Lachnospiraceae bacterium | reverse complement strand
GTAGTTTCTTCTGTAATTTCTTCTGTAATTTCTTCTGTAGTTTCTTCTACATTATCTTCTTTGTTTTTTTCAATCAATAATACAACTATAACTAAACATATAACCACAACTATTCCCAAAATTAGAAATATTTTTTTAAACATTTCCTTATGATTATCCATATATTACGTACTCCTTTTTGCGCGCTCATTGAAACAGTAACAGGAATAAATAATGAGCAAATATATAATTGCCACCATTTTATTTCCATTACATCAGTTCTAGTACGAATCCCTCAACAAAATTTTTTCCAACTTTTTTATTATCTATATTTTACCTTTATTTTTTCTACTTAAAATTCCTATAATGATTCTACATACGGCACCTGTCAACATTGTAAATACCCCTAGCTTCGCGAGGGTATCACCAATGCCCATATTTATCGAATATTGAAGTTGAATCTCAGGTGTCGGATCCTGATATGGAATACCTGCTTTTATCACCCAATAGTATAAGCCTGCACCAAGTACTAATAAACCGGCTAATAATATTGACGAAAATAATCTCTTTAAAGCGTTCATAACCTTTTATCTCCTATTAAATATTTTAAATTTAATCATTCTGCAAATTCAAATTATATCTCTGTTAAATATATCATATTTTCTATTATTTTCCTAATTTTTTTCAATAATTTCATATAATATACACTTGTTATTATAATTTATATAATATAACAATTTCTACAAATCAATCTGCACTTTGATATTTTTTTCAAAAAAGACCAGAACAGCTTAATTATGCTATTCTAGTCTTTGCATATATTTTTTCTAATATTACTTTTTTTGCTTTATTATAGAATAATCTGTTAAAACATCCTGTCATTCAATAGCAAATACAAACACGTGGTTCTCCGGACTGGCATTAGTATTAGTATTTCAATATTTACGAATAATAAATATTAATACTACTTATATTGCTTTTTGAATCATATTGCGAAACAATTTTTCCCCAGCTATAAACATTTCCACTTTGTATTCCCATGTCTTTAAGGATTTTATCATGAACTTCTTTTCTTAACATTTCCTGCTCCATAGAAATATCACAGTCACAATTGATCATCGAAACCATATACAATATTCCTTCTTTGAATAACAAACTAACACTATATTTCTTCCCGTCTATTATCTGTATTTCTTTTAGGTCAATTATCCTTATGCCCTCCTGGCCATTATATAATTTGCTCTCTTTAAATTTTTCAAATGTAAAATCTTTATTAAGTTTTATCTCGTGTCCTATAAGAATTGAACCATTTTTCAAATCAATCATACATACTCCTATAAAATCCTCAGATTTTTCAACACAAAATATGCCATCATAATTTGATAACAAATATACTACTGTTATCTTCAAACCACTTATTCATTTTCATTAACCATTAAGTATCTTTTCACTCTCGAAGCATTTTCCAATTACATAAATCGAAACTACAGAGAACAGTAAGTTTATACCACAGGATATCCATACCGGATTCATAGCATACTCCAAATTGATAATATCCTGCATAAGTATCATGGTATTCCATGCCGGAATCAAATTATTTACCATTCCAAGATCCTCTATCATAGGCTTGAAGCCTTCTGTTGTAGCTAACATACCGCCAATCATTAGTACCATCAATACTACTGGTGCTACGTTTGTGGCCTGTTTCACATCCTTTGAAAGTGTGGAAATGATTAGTAGCATAGCGCAAAGGGCAAATACAGCTGTTATAGTAATTGCGAACAACAATAAATATTCCTTCATTGTATAATTAAAACTGCTATCTATACCCATAGAGTCTGCAAGCTTTGGTAATGAAAGTGCCATTCCAACAAAGGCTGATAAACCTCCAATCACAGATACAATTAACAGATACACAGATTTACCAGCAGCTATACTGCTACGTTTTACAGGCGCAATCAACATAGTATTAAGGAAACCTCTCTCCTTATCACCTGCCACAGACTCTGCTGCTAAGTTCATAACCACCATGTACACACCCATAAGAAGCATAATAGGCATTAATCCTGCAAGCAAATCTCTAAGGGCTGCATCTTCGTCTCCCATATCATAGTCTACATTTTCCACAGCATTTATAGAAAACAGCTTAGGCTGTAATGCTGTAAAATACATATTTACTTCATTAAATAATTTATATGATTTTGAGCTAGTTGAATTATACCAGATTTCTATATTGGATAATTCATCGCTTGTTCCGTCAGACATTGCAAACCCTTCTGGGAAAACTACAACCAACTCACATTCCTTATCCTCTATATCCTTCTTCAGGTCTTCTACCATATCTAACGAAGCACTTTGTAGCTTTAATTCCTCTAAGCCTTCAACCATATAATCCGGTGCATTTACATAATAGGCTTTAGGTTCATTTCCAGATTCAGAACCCTGGCTTGCTTCTCCCATAACCACCATCAAAAGTGCATATCCGAATACAATTATAAATGGCATAAATATAATCTGAAGCAAAATCAATTTATCTGTAACCCCAGCCTTAAGTTCCTTCTTGGCTACTGTCCATATATCTCTAAAACTCATTACTGTGCACCTCCCTTTTCCTCGGCCTGATAATTAGTATAGAAATCATAAAATGCATCTTCTAAGGATTTACCCTGCTTCAGGTTATCCAAGGTATCACAGATAACAATTTTACCATCTATAATCATAGCTGCTCTATCACATACTCTCTCAACCAAGTCAAATAAATGAGTTGAGATAATAACACATTTACCCTCTTCCTTTATCTGAAGAATAAAATCACGAACATCCTTAGCCGCTATGATATCTAAACCATTGGTAGGCTCATCAAAGATTATAAACTGCGGGTCATGAATTACGGATATAACCAGTGACACCTTCTGGCGCATGCCCTGGGACAGCTTGCTGATTTTGGTATCTGCATAGGAAGTAATCCCAAAGCTTTCAAACAATTCTTCCTTTCTCTTCTTAGCCGCATCCTGTGGAATATGATAAAGCTCTGAAAAAAAGTCAAACATAATACTTGCTGTAGACTTCATATCAAGCTTTAAGTCAGTTGTTAAAAATGCAAACTTAGAGCGAACTTCCTCCGGGTTCTTAACTGCGCTAGTCTCATTATAGAATACATCTCCCTTATCAGGCTTAATAAGTGTAGCCAGCATTCTCATAGTAGTAGTTTTACCAGCTCCGTTAGGCCCCAAGATTCCGAATATTTCTCCCGAACGAGTTTCGAAGCTAATGCCATTTACCGCTGTCTTCTTATTGCTTGGTAAATCTAGCTTTTTCTGCTGAGCTTTACTGATTTGGAAGGTTTTCACCAAATTATCAACTCTTAATATTTCCATTATTTATTCTCCTTTTATATCTAATTATAGTGGTATGATAATATGAATTTATATGCTATCATTTGTCTTATTTTCTTCTTTTGTATACACAATGTATGTAATCACCAAAAGCATCACTGCTGTAATAAATGTCAATCCAAAGGTAATTATAATAGCATAAATATTATGAACTACAAACGTTAGAATAAGTGATAGAACTCCACATAGCATTAACACAATTCCACTAATTTTATTTACCTTACGCTGAGTCTGTGGTGTTATGTTTTTCCACCTTTGACCAAAAGATTCTTTATTCTCATGCATTCTGGGCATATAATTTCCAAGCATTATCCATGCTATACTCATGTATATACTAGTTACAACTCCAACTATATCAGCCATATTTATGTCATGTCCCTGTATTGCCAGATATTTTATTAGAAAAATCACGAAATACAAAATTGTTATCATAAAAAACAAAGCAAGCATCATTATTTTGTTATGGGATTCACTATTTTTTATTACCGCCTGTTCTCTTT
Organism: Lachnospiraceae bacterium; assembly: GCA_017625335.1. GTDB lineage: Bacteria > Bacillota > Clostridia > Lachnospirales > Lachnospiraceae > Coprococcus_C. The sequence continues at coordinate 3,955 of JAGALE010000309.1, read as the reverse complement.
CATCAGTAATTTTCTTAAGCTTTTTTCCTGTGAGCCATCTATATCCGAAATAAAAAACTAGCTCTATAATAGAAAAGGCAACACTTATTTTAACAAAATAATATTTAGACCCCCACTCTCCTTCTAAATCAAAGATATCTAAAGGAATTTTATCCGGTAATATAACCATAAATATAGCTGTCATAATATAAAGTACAATAAACAGTATCCAAAATACTATGTCCTTCTTAATTCTATTCATCCTTATTCCCTCCAAACTGCTTCATCCACATAACCACCTCATCAAAAAGTGTTGTGTTAAGCTCGTAGTAGATAAAATTCTTCTCTTTATACTCTAGAACAAGCTCTGCACTTTTCAAAAGCTTCAAATGATATGACAAGGCTGCCGGTGTTACGCCAAGTTTCTCAGATATCTCCCCTGCGTTTAATCGTCCTTCACGAAGCATTGTTAATATATCTCGTCTCTGCGGATCCGAAAGGGCTTTAAATGTTTCCGCCAATCCCATACTGTTCCTCCAAGCTATTTAAAAATTTCTTTAAATAGAATCTAACATCACAATGAAAGATTGTCAACAACTATTTAAAAATATTTTTAAATAGCCCTTTTCAGTTTTCTATATCATTTTCCTAAACAAAAAAGAGACATCACATAATGTCTCTTTTAAAATCACTATTAACACACTTCTTAATCTAATTACATATTTTATATTTGTCCAACATCTATTATGGCATACAATTTCCGCATGGTTCATAGCCTAATTCAACCAACGCTTCCCTAGTTCCAGTATAATACCACTTGTTCTTTTCCTTCATATCTTCCACGCTGGGACACCAAGTATAATGAAATTTGTAAGAATTTTTGTTAGCTATATAGGTCACGTCAGCTAGTTGTTCTGTCGCCTCTTCAGACACCATTGCCTGAGTCGTAACATTTGTAGCATGGTCATCAAAGACATAGCTATCTCCGTTACTTAGATCTATAACCACCCCCGGCTGTGCATTGTAGCAAAACACATTAAAGCATATTCCTTTACCTGCATCCTCCACCGAGTATGCTTCTATCTGTACTCCTGTAGCAAGCAAATTATCTCCTTCATATATAGGAGTAACCCTGTATAAAACATGGTTCTCAGTCTTATGAACATAATCTGCAACCAATTCCTCGAATATAAGCATACCTTGAACATTCATATATCTAGTCCCTGTCATCAGGTTATTTATATTGGAATTCTCACCAGTAAGCTGATAACCGATTATGTGACACCTGTTATATAGATACCTTCCATCCACGCAATCATATTTTACAGTATGCCATCCTGCCGGCTTAATCTGACCTATTTCACCACGTTCTTCAGTTGGCATAATATCAATTCCAACGCAAGCATAAGCAACTCCCGGTCTCCCCAAATCATCTAATTCACTATACAGCTCAAAGGATTTTGTAGTAAGCTCTGCTTCTGTAAAAGAGGGAATATTGCTATCTACCTCTATATAAGCCTCTCCACTAAAAGGTGGGATAAATTCTAGTTCCACAACATTACCATGTATTATATCTGATGAAATCAGCTCCGAATCATCTATTGTTGTTTCTTCTAGTTCTGTTGTAACTGCATTATTTGAGATATCTGCACTATTAGTGGTGCTTGCATTATTGATGATATCTGCACTATTAGTTGCGCTTGCATTATTAGTTATATCTGCACTATTAATTACATCGGTATTCTCAGTTGTTATCTCTTCAGTTGCTACTTTATCAGTATAATCTTTTTGTTGTCTTGCATCATCATTCACCATAATCTGACCAATCACAAGCAGTATAAATATGGCCAATAATGGTATTACTCTGTTCTTATCCAACATTTATCGCTCCTCGAATTCATTCTCACGACTTTTGAAGAAATCATAGAAATACCTTACATTCTCCAGCTCGCTCCACTTTACAATATCATATTCCTTTGAATCAATATTATATATCTTTGCGTTCAAGGTTCCAAGCATAAATGGCGAGTGTGTAGCAATTATGAACTGACACTGAAGCAGCCTTGTCATCCTGTTAATCTCCTCTGCTAAGGCAACTTGATTAGCAGGGGACAGTGACACCTCTGGCTCATCTAACAGGTACAGTGCATTAGGATTTAAATGATTATGAAAATACTGCAGAGAGGTCTCGCCATTAGAATACTTTTCCTGAGCAAACATTATACGCCCCATCTGTTCTCTTCCCAAATCCGTATCAAGAAATGCTTTAGCCTGACTAGGCGTCATCCCCTTCTTGACATAATCATACTCCATTCCATCTGCCAACACCTGCATCTGTTGGACCTTCTTTATCTCATACAATATATCTTCACTTTTTATGTATCTGCTATTCTCAGGAACAGCTTTTATCCGCCTTCCATGCTCATCCTCTCCTAGTCTATATGTGCATTCTGATGAAAATCCACCACAATAATCCACCTTCCCATATACCTTATTAAGTCCATATTCCTTCCCCTTTAGCTTTAAGGTATTAGCTATAATATTAAGCAATGTAGATTTTCCAGAGCCATTATTCCCATAAAATACTGTAATAGGAGAAAATAAAAACGGTTCAATATATTTTCCCCTAAACACATTATATGGATAGATATTAGGATTAGTTACCTGTCGTTCACTTAATTTAAAAGTACTTAAATATATCACTTACTACTTCTCCTTTTTAGATGTTCTATATACTATTATTCAATTTAATTCTATCTCATATATAATATATTGTCTTTTAACCTATGGTTTAAATTTATGAATTAGCCAGAAATACTTTAATTTTTAAATCTATCGTCGGGAATTACCTACGAATCAAAGTTTTCAAAAAAACTCCTCTTTTTCCGTAAGTCCTTATTTTTTCTTTGTTTTTGAAAAATCGATTTAAAAACAATTCACAGACTTTTCACATAATGCTTCAAATATGTACAAACGTTTAAATATTTAGTCTTTACGATATCGACATCCTGTTCTATAATCATTTTTACAAAATGCATTTTTACTTACATACCACATAAGGCGCGCCTTGTTTGTCTTTACAAGGAGGAAGAAATAATGGGTACAACGGATAACAAACAGGATTATTCAAAGCTTACAGGACCCTTGCCCCATAAGCTTACCAATGATTACATGTTCAAAGCATTTCTGCAGAAGAACGAGAAAGCGTTACGGGGTTTATTATGTGCTCTGCTTGTAATGAAGGATAGCGATATTAAATCTGTGGCGATAACAAATCCTATAATTCTAGGGGAGAAAATAACTGATAAGTACGTGATTCTTGATATCAAATTACTTCTTAACGATAACACTATAATTAATATTGAGATGCAGGTAGAGAACTTAAAGAACTGGCCGGAGCGCTCTCTTACATATTTATGTAAGAATTATGACCAGCTTAAAACCGGTGAGAATTATAAAGAGTCAAAGAAAGCTATTCAGATAGGGATATTGGATTTTACTATAGATGGGTTTCCACAGGAGCTGTTTTTGGATTATTATTTCGTAAATAAGAAAACTAACCATATTTATAGTGACAAGGTGTCTATTCTCGTGTTACAATTAAACCAGCTAGGTAAAGAAAAAGATGAGGCAAGTATGCCTGATTTATACCACTGGGCGCAGTTGTTTAGTGCTAAAACATGGGAGGAAATCATTATGCTGGCGGAAAAGAATAAGGAAATAAGCGAATGTATAGTAACCCTTAAGGAATTGTCTGAGGACGAGAAGATACAGATGGAGTGTGAGGCTAGAGAGAAGGCCAGGCGTGATGCTGTGGCCAGAGAGGATTATATTACAGAAAAAGCACTAAAAGAAGGCTTTTGCAAAGGTCATGCCGAAGGACTTGCTGTGGGGCATGCAGAAGGACGTGCAAAAGGGCATGCAGAAGGACGTGCAGAAGGACGTGCAGAAGGACGTGCAGAAGGACGTGCAGAAG
>JAGALE010000308.1 GCA_017625335.1 Lachnospiraceae bacterium | reverse complement strand
TCTTTGGGCATTGCTAAGCTCCTTCTGTGGGGCAGTTTTCACATCTCGTAAAATAAGTTCTGTGTCCACAGGTAGTTTTAATCTCCTCCCAAGCTCCTCGCCCAACACCTGAGCCTGGTTATATCCTCTTTCCTTCAGCTTTGATTTATGAATAGGCACCGGCACTATAACCTCAGGTGCTGCCAGCAGAATTTCCTTGCCCCTCTCCCTCACAATTATATCTGCCAAAAATGCCGCGTAGCTTCTCATATTGTGGTATTTAAAATCAGATAAGCATTTTGACATTTCCGGGCTGTACTTTAATGCAGGAAACCCCTTTACATAGCTTCTTGTAGCGCCTCGGCAATCACTACAGCAGTCCGTTTCTATACCATCTACCTCCTGACCACATTTTAGGCATACCGGGGGCTTTATAGGTTTTAGCTTGGCACTACAGCCCTGACAGATGTATATTATTTTGTCATGGTTGTCTTCTAGAATTTCTCCGCACAAGGGGCAAACCGAAGGGAACATCAGCTTGCCAATATTTTGCCCTATGACCCTTAATTTATCTATCATCACTCATCTCCTGAATCCTTAGTCCTAATGATGTATATCTTTTCTGTTCCTCCAAGTTATCTATCATCTGGTTAACCAGGTTAAGATTACCCACGATTACAACCATTTGCTTAGCTCTGGTTATGGCTGTGTATAGAAGGTTTCTATTCATAAGCTTCGGCGGTCCTGAAAAGAGAGGAATTACCACTGCAGGATACTCACTACCCTGAGATTTATGAATGGTAACTGCAAATGCATGCTCTAGTTCACCTAAGCTGTTAAAGCTGTACACTGCTTCCCTTCCATCATCGAAAAGCACTGTTACCTCCTCATCATAATCACTTATGTCCATAATAGTTCCAACGTCACCATTAAATACTCCAACACCTTCATCCACAACATTACCATAGTCTCTTCTACTGCTATAGCTATTATTTCCTGAACCCTTTGTGCTTCCAGAATAAATCTTCCACTCCTGCTTGTAGTTATTCTTTATCTGCATAACCTTATCACCGCATCTAAAGACAACATCATTCCTTATTCTCTCTACCTTACCAGGTCTCTGAGGATTAAGAAGGTCCTGTAGCTTCTGGTTCATATTAATAACTCCCACATCAGATTTTCTCATAGGAGTCAGCACCTGAATATCCTCAGGATTAAGCTTTAGGTACTTTGGCAGATTATCAGACACTAAAACCTTAACCTCTTCAATAATGTTAGACACACCCTGCCTTGGTATGAAGAAGAAATCCTTGCTCTTGTTGTGTATCTCAATATGCTCTCCATGGTTAATTCTGTGAGCATTATAAATTATGTCACTGCCCTCATCCTGTCTGAATATTTTAGACAATGTAGTAACAGGAAAGCAGCCTGAGCTTATTATATCCTTAAGCACATTACCGGCTCCAACACTTGGAAGCTGGTTAATATCTCCCACAAGAATAAGTCTTGTACCATAGGTTATGGCCTTAAGCAATGAATGAAATATATAGGAATCTACCATGGACATCTCGTCCACGATTATGGCGTCACATTCTAATGGATTCAACTCATTTCTACCGAATTTCAAGGCCTCTGATTCCCTGTCATCTCCTGACTCTATGGCACCATTAAACTCCAAGAGACGATGAATGGTTTCTGCAGGCCAGCCTGTTTGCTCTGTCATTCGCTTTGCAGCTCTTCCTGTTGGAGCACAAAGCTTTATCTCCATACCCTGGGTAGTAAAGTACTTTATAATCAAATCAATTATAGTGGTTTTACCAGTTCCCGGTCCACCTGTTATTACTGCCACACCAGCTCTGATAGCTGACTTAACTGCTTCATTTTGAATATCATCTAATTCTATATTGTTT
>JAGALE010000307.1 GCA_017625335.1 Lachnospiraceae bacterium | reverse complement strand
TAGCTACACCGGTGTTCCCACCTCAATCAGATTTCCATCCAAATCATAAAACCTTACAACCTTCTGTCCCCAGCTATGCTCCATAAGCTTATTAACATACTTAATGTTCGGATAAAGTCTTTCAAGCTTTTCAACAAATGCAACTATGTCTCTTTCCTCGAAATAAAGCTCACAGGAATTGATCTCCGGAACAATATCCTTTCCTAAAAACTCTCTCCAGATTTTCTCATCCTGAAGCACAAGACCTTCTGTTAGAATCATATTTCCATCATTATCAAGCACCAAATCAAGACCAAATAAGTCGTGATAAAACTGTTTTGACTTCTCTATATCCTTTACCACTATCAATATATTTCTTAGTTTCATAGACATTAATCCTCCATCAAGCTTGGGCCAATATCTAAAATGCATCAGCCCACACACTCTATGTCCAAAAATTCTCCACAAGTCAAATTATACCACTATTCTTAAAAAATTTATATATTCTATTAGTCGAATTCTTCTAATTCGTTTTATTACATTAGAATTTTAGATAAATAACACTCAAATAAAATAAACAACCACATATTTAGTATGCTTAAAGGCCTTGATATGATAAAATATACATAATTCAACTACTACACATGCAGGAGGATATATCTATGGATAATACAAAGTACTTAAACAGTCAAATTTTACGAGAAAAAGCACCAGAGCTTGATCCTCTGCGCATAGGAACAGGATGGACCACCAAAGACCTTGAAAAGCCTCAAATCTTCATCTCTAGCACCTTTGGTGACAGTCATCCCGGAAGTGGTCATCTGGATATATTGGTTGAAGAAGTTAGGAAAGGAATATATGAAGCCGGTGGATATGGGGCCAGATATTTCTGTACGGATATGTGCGACGGAGAAAGTCAGGGAACAGATGGAATCAATTACAGCCTTGTAAGTCGTGAAATGATTGCAAATATGATCGAAATTCAAGCTAATGCAACCCCTTTTGATGCAGGTGTTTACATATCTAGCTGTGACAAGGGCTTACCAGGATGTCTCATGGGACTATGTCGTGTTAACACCCCTGCTATTGTGGTGCCTGGTGGTACTATGAATGCAGGACCTAATATGCTTACTCTAAACCAGCTAGGTGAATATAGCGCAAAATATAAGCGTGGCGAAATTAATGAAGATGAATTTATATGGGCTAAGGAAAATGCATGTCCATCCTGCGGTGCCTGTTCATTTATGGGTACGGCTTCTACCATGCAGATTATGGCTGAGGCTCTTGGTCTTACCCTTCCTGGAAGTGCTCTAATGCCTGCCACAAGTCCTGAGCTTCTTATCTTTGCAAAAGAAGCAGGAAAGCTTTCAGTTAAGCTGGCATCTATGCCTGATATGATACCTAGCACTATAATTACCAAGAAAAGCTTTGAGAATGCAATATTAGTTCATGCCGCAATATCAGGTAGCACTAACTGTTTGCTACACATCCCTGCCATTGCTCATGAGCTTGGAATTGAAATTACAGGAGATGATTTTGACCGTTTACACAGAAATGCCAGGTATATATTAAACATTCGCCCTGTAGGCAAATGGCCGGCAGAATGCTTCTACTACGCCGGTGGTGTACCTGCAATTATGGAAGAGATAAAAGAACACTTACACCTAGATGTTATGACTATTACAGGAAAAACCTTAGGCGAAAACCTAGAGGCACTTAAAGCAAGCGGCTTCTATGACAGATGTAACATATATCTACAGGATTTTAATAAGCGCTACAATGTATCCCTTACCAAGGAAGACATTATTCTTCCTTATCATAAGGCCCTTGGAACCGAAGGAAGTATTGCTATCTTACGTGGTAATCTTGCTCCTGAGGGAGCTGTAATAAAACATACTGCCTGCCCTAAGGAAATGTTTAACACGGTTCTTGTGGCAAGACCATTTGACAGTGAGGAAGAATGTATAGACGCAATTCTTACTCATAAGATTAAAAAGGGGGAAGCTGTATTCATCCGCTATGAGGGTCCAAAGGGAAGTGGTATGCCAGAAATGTTTTACACAACCCAGGCTATAAGTAGCGATAAAGAATTAGGTAAAAGCATTGCACTTATTACTGATGGTCGTTTCTCTGGAGCATCAACCGGTCCTGTAATAGGTCACTGCAGTCCTGAAGCAGCAAGTGGCGGACCTATAGCATTGGTAGAAGCCGGTGATTTAATTGAAATAAATATCCCTGAGAGACGTATTAATATAATTGGAGTTGGTGGTGAAGAAAAAACACCAGAAGAAATAGACAAGATATTATCGGACAGAAAAGAAAAATGGACACCAAAAATGCCCCGCTACAACAAGGGCGTACTTCGCATGTTCAGCGAACATGCGGTAAGTCCTATGAAGGGGGCATATTTAGACTATTAATGGTTTATGGAAGCTGATTTTGTGTTCCAAACATTTCCTCTGTACTCTGCATCAAACTTAGAGTACATAATCTTCTGAGAATTATACAGACTGTAATATCCTGACAGCATATAGCTAACTGCTACACCTATAAGAATAAAGTTGATTCCAGCCATACCAAATAACTCAAATCCTAGCAATACAGAGGTTACAGGGCTATTAGTTACACCACAGAATACTGCAATCATACCAACTGCTGCACACATAGATGGTGAAACTCCAAATGCATGACCAAGTAAACAACCAAAGGTGGCTCCTACAAAGAAGGATGGAACGATTTCTCCTCCCTTAAATCCTACACCAAGGGTTATGGCTGTAAGTACTAGCTTAAATAATACAGCCTCGCCATTTACTTCACCGTGCATGGTTCGTTCTATAACATCCATACCTGCACCCATATAGTCTGTCGTTTTAGTCAAAAGCTGAATTATAGCTATAATAATACCAAATACAAAAATTCTTAAGTATGGATTAGAAATCCATTTCTTTGTATACTTTGATGCTGCATGCATAGCTATACAGAAAAATATACTTAGTGCTGCACAAAGTATTGACACCAGCACTATCTTACCAGCACTTGTGGCAGTAAAATCCGGCACAAGAGCTATGGTAAATGTCTCTCCTCTTATACCGAAGAACTTAGCTATCTCCACAGCTATTAGGCTAGAGAATACACAAGGAACCAGTGCAGCATAATACATTATACCAACACTGACAACCTCCATAGCAAAAAATGTAGCTGCTATAGGAGTCCCAAAAAGTGCTGCATAGCAAGCGCTCATACCACACATAACTGCTACATGCATATCCTTTTCGTTAAGCTTAAACAGCTTACCGATACCATTTCCTACACTTCCGCCCATCTGAAGGGCTGCACCCTCTCTACCCGCAGAACCACCAAAAAAGTGCGTAATTATACTTCCTGCAAATATTAGTGGTGCAGTTCTAAATCTAAGTTTTTCCTCAGACCTAACCGCAGCTAACACGCTATTAGTTCCCTGATCATCATCTCTTTTAGCAATATGATATAGGAATACTATAAGCAAACCACCAAATGGTAGTCCTAATACAATCATAGGATTTGCATTTCTAAAATCTGTTACATAATGTAAACCATAGTAAAATGCAGTACCAACTAAGCCCAATGCTATTCCTATAATTCCCGCAATAACAACCCATTTAATAAAGCTTAGTAATCTCTTACTCTGCTTCTCTATCTCACCATAGACCGCTTCTGTTGTTTCTTTCATCTTGTATATTTCTCCCAAGTTATTAAAATAAGTAATTTCTAATCATACGATTTATAGTTTGTCAATCTTTTTTTATTATATTTCAAAATCTTTACCACTTCAAGAGAAAAAAAGACGTTTCTATCAGTAGAAACGCCTCTAAAATCATATAATTATCCTCTACATAACTGTACAGGCTCTTTTTTATCAAAATTAGTTTCCATAGTCCAAGTAACAGCCTGACAATTCTTCATTCTAAAAATCTGTAAAAAATGGTCTATACCATTAGCCTTCCAAGCTTGTAAAAACTTTCTAGATGGATGATTAAATATTTCTTCTTTTAACTCATCATCTATGACATGCTCTAATACACCTGTTACTCTTATCTGTGTACCATCTCCGAAGAAGCACATTTCAGCCTTTGGATTATTCATTATCTGAGCATACACATCCTTTGTGGATGCTGTATGAAATATAAGACCGTTTTCATCTGCTCTAAACAAAAACATTCCTCTTACTCTTGGCTGGTCTCCCTCTACTGTTGCCAAGTGAAATCCAGGATTTGCATTCATCAATGCATACATTTCTTTCTCGTTCATAATGTCATCCTCCTTGTATAATTTTCAGTTATTATACAAGAAGCAACTAGCCTAGTCTTTTAATATACATTCAAATCTTTACAAAATAATGCTAATTGGCATACTTATCTCGATATTCGGTTGGAGTAATACCAACATATTTTTGAAAACATGACGAAAAATATGCTCCACTGCCAAAACCACATCTTATAGCAATATCAGTAAGCTGGTTATCCTTTCTTATAAGCATAAGCTTGGCCATCTTAATCCTAACCTCTATAAGGTACTCTATAGGTGTAATCCCTATTTCACTCTTAAATCTTCTGTTAAAGGTACTCTTGGACATATAACCAAGATTAGCAAGCTTTTCTATGGTAATATGCTCCATATAGTGCTGTTCTATATAGTGCTGAGCTCTGGCTATGGAATAGTCAGATGAAACTGCTCTCATATCCAAGGTTTCACCAAATATACTTCTTATAAGCCAATGAGTGATTATCTCAGTCTGAGCATCTAAGGTTATATCTGAATTCATCATAGACTTGCTGTACTCAAAGACAAATGTATTTAAAGCCTTTAGAATATCCGAACAAAATTCAAAGCATTTGCCCTTAAATAAAGGTATTTCCTTCTCATACATTTTAAATCTAGCTTCAAAATACTCTTTATCTATAAATATAGAATAACAGTGGGCACATTGATTTTTGTTATGCTCAACTCCCGGTGAAGTAATTTCAGCCCAATAATGCTTTGGCTTATCTGAATCCTTGCTGAAATTGATTATTATCTCATATGATGGATGATTATGCTTTAAATCATTATTATCAAGGTCATCACATATAGGTATAAAAATACCGATATTCTCTCTTATATAGCAATCATACATTGAAGAATCAAAATCTACAT
>JAGALE010000306.1 GCA_017625335.1 Lachnospiraceae bacterium | reverse complement strand
TAATATTTTTCAGTTTAGCCGTTAATTTTACTTGAACTGGATTTGATTCTAATGTATAGTCAACTGCTTCATTATTATTAGTAGTTTCAATCATAGTAAAGGATGCCTGAAACTTATTTTCGGTAATTAATCCCTTTAAACTTTCTTCTGATGGAGCTATCATATTAATATAAATATTGAGTATATCACCCTCTTTAAGCTCACTATCTCCAAAATCTATTGCTATTGACCTTACTTGACTTGGTTCTAATGATGTGGACCAATTTGAATTACCCAGATCGCCTGGATTTTCATTAGCTGAATACCAAACTGTGTATTTTAGTCCCATATCGTCAGCTTCAGATAAGTCTATATCTTTAAATGTTCCTTGCCATTGAGAACCAGTGCTGTTTTCTATCATGTCTGTAACAATAATATTCTTGGATATCCCATTACCATTCTCTATAGCTAACTTATATGTATATTTAGAATTTTGCTCTGCTTTTGGCAAATCAGGTAATTGTACAAACTCTTTTATTGAGGATGTTTTAACATATTTTACTAATTGCAGCTGACCTGAATCTACATAAGTATATGTAGTATGGTCTAAACTATAATCTATATATTCATTTGTGTTACCATTATTATTTATATCTGACCATATTAAATTTTCTGAGCTATTCCATGCACCATCATCAGTGTATTTATTGGCTTGGTAAAGGTTATCATCTGCATCTATAAGCACTGTACTCCTTACAAGCACTGATGTACCTATTTTCTTAAAATAACTCTTGTCTATTTTTACGCTAACCTTTGCGCGTATAGATGAATCTTGCTTAATCTCCATATCTGTAAAGTCAAAATGAAGTGCTATATAAGTTCTTCCACTATTTTTATAATCTTCATCTATGTCTACGCTACAATAATTTATCAATGTAAGCTCATTTAAGTCTAATCCACTAAGTTTTATAACATTCCATAAATCTTCTTCTATATCATATCCATTTAATGATACCTTTTCAGGTAATATTGTATATAAAGAAAATTTACTAGGTGTCTCACTTTCCTTATATTTGAAATCTGCTCCAAGTGTAACTTGTGAATAATATTTGCCATCTTCTAACCTTATTGCAGTTATATCAGTATAAGAACTATAATCAGACTTCTCACCCACATAAAATGAAATATTATCTTCTTCTCTGTCAAGATACATACCATAAATTTCTTTATCTTTTTGTGCAAGTCCTAAATTTGTATCATCTTGATAGTTATCCTCTGTAAATGTATTATTAATTAGTGTATCATTCTCATATACTTTTATGAATGATGTATTCACTAATTGACCATCTACTAGATTATCATTACCATTTTCATTTAAATGGAATTCTATATCTATAGGTATTGAAAATTTCCTAATACTTTCTGCTAGTTCATCAATTATAATTGCAACTGCTGTAGTATTTTCTGGTAGTTCTACTTTTCTTTCTGATGAGCTCATTACACCTTTATATAATGGCTCCTTATTTGCTAACTCCACTAATTCTCCATTTTGGAAAGCATATACTTCAACAGGATATATTCCACTAGTTAAAGGTTTATTATTTATATTAGTCAATGATTTAGTTCCAGGTAATTCGATATACTTTATCTCATATTCTCCTGCCTCTAATTGTCTATATTCGCCATCAGTCTGTAGAATGTATATAAAATCATCTACCATTTCTAACTTATATGTACGTTTTTCTCCAGTATTCACTACATCTACATCGTTAATTTCAGATATTGGTTTTGTAATATCTTTAGTATCATTTGAAGTATCATTAACCCCATCGATATTACTCAAATCTTCAATATCTAAATTGTTAGAACTTAATGTATTTATACTACTATCTACATCAGTAATAATTTCTGTATCAACTTTAGTAGAATTTGGTTTATTAAATATACCCTCTAAATAAAATGTTTCAGTAGTTCCAGATATTAATTTACTTCCCTGTATGTCACCACCACGCTGTTGTATTATGCTACTATCAACATTTTTATCATAATAAGTATCTTTCCAATATTCATATATGTCTCCTGGAATATCTGAGAAGCTAAAATCTGATGCTATAAATGTTTCAATACTATCAAATGCTAATTGTTTTTCATCTGTATTACCACTGTCATCACCTTCATAATATGTACCATATATTGCTAGGTCTGCTTTAACATTTTTATCTGTATATTCTGATTTTGGATATGCTACAACTACCTGTATATTATTACTGTATGTAGTTATATTTACTGTATATTTATTTGTTTGTATATTATCTAAAGCACCATTAGTATATAATACAACTGCACCAGTACCATAATTATTACTATCCAGATTAAATTCATATCTATATGCATCATTTCCCCTAGATAATTGATTTATATAACCACTTAATATGTATTTTACATAAAAATAATCATCTGGATTTCCTAATCCACCAGCCAATCCCTCGTAACTATACATAGAATTTGTGACTATATCAACCATATGTGTGTCACACTTGGTACTATTACTTATACTTAATGTATTAGATTTTAATTTTGTACCATCATACATTAATATTTCTGCCTGTATATTATCCTGATTATAACCATGTATGGATGACCTAGCATCTATTTGCCATAACATATCAAAATAACCTGACACTGTAGAATTTGGTTTTATCTCTTTATTATTTGTAAATGTATATATGTCCTTAGTTTTATTCCATGTATAAGACCAGTCTCTACTTTTTGAACTAACACTTGCCTTATCAGCCCCTACAACTGCCTCAATCTTGCCAAACCTATTTATGCTACCTATACCTTTTACTGTTATTACTAAACTTCCTGGGTCATACCCACTTTCGTTTATCCGTGAACAACTGTAATTAACTCTAATTTTAACTGAGTACTCTGTATTTGTATTT
>JAGALE010000305.1 GCA_017625335.1 Lachnospiraceae bacterium | reverse complement strand
TCAGGGACAGTGGCTGGACGGAATTATGGATGCCATTGAACAGTGCTAGCATTATATAATCAGATAATTTATAACGAAAAAGTTATGAAATATATATTATGTTATCGGTGATAACAAAAGATGGGAGGGGTTATATGTCTTTAGTATTTACTAATGACAATTGCGTTGGATGTAACAAGTGTATTAGTACCTGTAGCTGTATGGGAGCTAATGTCCATGTTGAGGAAGACGGAATTTCAAAAATTCAGGTAGATGGCGACAAATGTGTTGCCTGTGGTGCATGCTTTGATGTGTGTAAGCATGATGCCAGAGAGTTTAATGATGACACTGAAGCATTCTTCGAAGCCCTTAGAAGAGGAGAGAGAATTTCTATTCTAGTAGCTCCTGCGTTTAAGGCAAATTATCCTAATGAGTACGAGAGAGTTCTCGGTGCTCTTAAGGCAGCTGGAGTTAACAGAATTATCAGTATCTCCTTTGCAGCAGATATCACTACTTGGGGATATCTTAATTATGTAACTAAGTACAATTTTACTGGTGGTATCTCACAGCCATGTCCGGCAGTAGTTGGATACATTGAGAGATATATTCCTGAGCTTATTCCAAAGCTTTTCCCTGTGCATAGTCCTATGATGTGTGGAGCTATCTATGCTAAGAAGTATATGGGGATTACAGATAAGCTTGCATTTATCAGTCCATGTATAGCTAAGAAGATGGAGATTGATGATCCAAATTGTGATGGTTACATTTCTTATAATGTTACCTTTGATCATCTCATGAAATACATTAGAAAGAACAACCTTACAGGAGCGCCTTGCTCAGATGAGATTGACTATGGTCTTGGTTCAATCTATCCTATGCCAGGTGGACTTAAGGAGAATGTTTACTGGTTCTGTGGTGATAGTGTTCTTATTCGTCAGGTTGAGGGCGAGAAGCATATGTACCACTACCTTGAGAAGAACAAGGATAGAATTGCAAAGAGTATGACACCATATCTCTTTATAGATGCACTTAACTGTGGTGAGGGATGTCTCTATGGTACAGCTACAGAGTCATTTAAGAATGAAACTGAGGATCCACTTTACGAGATGCTTAAGATTCGTGAGGAGCGCAAGAAGCTTACTAAGGATGCCAAGAAGGATCCATGGGGTAAGATGCTTAAGCCAGAGGATAGATTAAAGTGGTTAAATAAGCAGTTTGAGAAGCTTAATCTTGATGACTTTATCAGAAGATATACTGACCGTTCCCAGAGCGTTAAGTATGAGGAGCCATCTAGAGCAGAGCTTGATGCAATCTTTGATGATATGGGTAAGGACACAGATGAGAAGAGACATATTGATTGCTCATGCTGTGGATACGATAATTGTAAGATGATGGCTACAGCTATTCATAACGGCTTTAATGTTAAGGAAAACTGTATCCACTACATAAAGGATTTAGCTGAGAAGGAGATGGCCGAGATAGCAGTTCTTATGGATGAGATTAATGCTCAGAAGGCTGGTATTGTTGCAGCAGTTGAAAGCATTAACCTTGAGTTTGAGGGACTTAACGTTGCTGTTGAACATATGGAGTCAGGTAACAACTCTAATGCTGCAGAGAGTACTGGTATCTCAGAGGAAATTCAGACAGTTACAGCGTTCTGCCAAAACCTTGAAACTTCTCTTACAGAGATATATGACCTTCTCTCAGAACTTAGAGACAACAATAATCAGGTAGTTGCTATATCCTCAAAGACTAACCTGCTTGCGCTTAATGCTTCCATCGAGGCAGCACGTGCAGGAGAGGCAGGTAGAGGCTTCGCAGTTGTAGCAACAGAAATCAATGACCTTGCTAAGAGCTCACGTGATACTGTTGAAAGCTCTAACCAGGGACAGGAGAAGATAGAGAAGGCTATGCGTGCAATCAACGCAGAGGCTAACAGCCTTCTTGAGGTTGTTGCAAAGGTTTGCGACAGAACCCAGAACCTTGCGGCATCAACAGAGGAAATTGCAGCATCCTCCACTAACGTAATGGACATCGCTGGCAACATCAAGCAGATGATGGACGAGCTTGTGGCAGGAGTATAATCTACATATCGTAAGAAGAGCGAAAGTTTAATCCCGGTACATACCTTGTGCCGGGGTTTCTTATGCTTACGGTTAGAACCAAGTGGATATCCGCTAACACGCACTCGGTCCTAACCTTAGTATCCGCTAGTTTGGGCACAAGATATGTACCGCTAAACTTTCGCTATCGCCTTCGGCGATGATGATCTTTACCTGCCGAAGGCATTGAAAAGCTGACACTCTAGCATTATGCCAATTTAGCGTATAAACAAGGTTTGAGGTTAGAGGGGTATTCAAACTACGATAGCGTAGGAGAGATATTTTTTCTTATGCCCGATTATATTCCACAGCCATGCGATGACAGGACGTCAGCGCAAGCCGAAGCGGAGCCATGGATGGCGACTCTGAGGCGGTGGCGGAAGCTGTGAATGTATTCTTCGGGCATCTAGAAAAAAATCTCGACGCAGCGTGTAGTTGAATACCCCCTCTAGCCTCAAACCGCATATAAAAAGGACCCTGGCATAATGCTAGGGTCCGTCAGCTTTTCAACTTTCAATATGTAGATTATCTCATTATGATGTAGGCTGTGTAGATGATGTAGCCAAGTAACATGATGATACCTTCTACGCGGTTGATTTTGGTTGATGTCTTGCAGAAGATGGTGATTAGTACGGCTACTGCAATGACGATTATTGTGTCGATGATAAGCTCTGGAGCTACAGTAATAGGTGCAAGTACTGCAGCGATACCAAGGATGAAAAGGATATTGAAGAGGTCAGAGCCTACTGCGTTACCAAGAGAGATACCTGAGTCCCCTTTCTTGGCTGCTGTAACAGAGGTTACAAGCTCAGGAAGTGAGGTTCCGATAGCTACGATAGTAAGACCGACTAAGGCTTCGCTCATACCCCATGCTATGGCAATTTCCTTGGCGTTGTTTACTACAAGATTACCACCACCGATAATCATAGCAAGACCGAGGATTGAAAAGATAATACTCTTTGGTAGAGGCATATATTCCTGATCATCACCTTCAACACGATTCTTTAATGCGCTTTTTATCATAATTCCAATGAATGTAACAAATGCAACTAAGAGAATAGCACCATCTAAGCGACTAAGCTTTCCGTCTAAGATAAGGAACAGTAAGCCAACACTAGCTGCAATATTCCACCATACATCACGCTTCATAATGTCCTTAGGAGTTTCTGCAGGGAATATAATGGCACAAAGACCAACTACTACAAGTACGTTGAATATATTTGAACCAACTACATTACCCAAGGAAATATCCGCGTTTCCAGCAAGTCCTGCTGTAATACTAACTGAGGCCTCAGGAGCACTAGTTCCCATAGCAACAATTGTAAGACCGATAATAAGTGATGGAACCTTAAGGATTCCTGCGATGGATGAAGAACCATCTACAAACATGTCAGCACCCTTAACGAGAAGGATAAAGCCAACGATTAATAATAAGTACATCATAATGACGCCCTCCCTTAATAAAAGATTTGATTGTGTGCGCTACATACACGGCTGATACTACATTTAAGTAACTGTGTGACATAAAAATAGAGACTTCTCTGCACATCAAATAATGCAGCAAAAGTCTCGTAACATACATAAAATAGTAAGTGCAATGACCGGACCTTATCAAGTCGTGATGACGACCATTGCAACGCATTTGTTTGCGCTCACTACTCCCTATTTACTGATTAAACAATATCATATTTCGACGGTGAATACCAACTAAGGTTTGGTAAAGATTTATTATGCACATATAATGCGTATTAGGCGATAAAATCCTTGTTGAAATTATTTATATTTGGTATTATGACAATATTGATGAAATTAGTGAATAGAAAATGAATGTGCACATACGGAGGATGAGATGGGAGTACTAGAGCTATTTATGGTTGCAGTGGGACTTGCTATGGATGCATTTGCGGTGTCCATATGTAAGGGATTGTCTTTAGGCAAAATTAAATTAAAGCACATGGCCATAGCGGGACTTTGGTTTGGTGGCTTTCAGGCCATTATGCCTGCCATAGGGTATCTGTTTGGAAGCTTGTTTGCGGATAAGATTAAGGCTATAGATCATTGGATTGCATTCGTGTTGCTTGCCATAATTGGAGTAAGTATGATTAAGGAGTCCTTTGAAGAAGATGATGAGATGGACGCATGTATGGATCCAAAATGTATGTTCATTCTTGCAGTGGCCACAAGTATTGATGCTTTAGCTGTGGGAGTTTCATTTGCATTTCTTAGAGTTTCCATAGTATGGTCAGTACTTTTTATTGGGGGAATTACCTTTGTGTTGTCTGCTATAGGAGTAAAGATAGGAAGTGTATTTGGTGCAAAATATAAGTCAAAGGCAGAGATTGCGGGAGGTATAGTTCTTATACTTATAGGAACGAAGATACTTTTGGAACATTTGGGAATAATTGGATAAAAATAATAAGAATCCCCCTTACAAAATAGGGGGACTTGTTATATAATACGAATTAGTTTAAACTAACTAACTAAAAAGAGGTGATAAATTAATGACACTAAAAGAATTAGAGATAGGAAAAACAGCAATTATAGATACAGTGGGTGGAGAAGGTCAGCTAAGACAGCATTTTCTGGATATGGGATTAATCCCTGGAGCTAGGGTGAAGGTGGTTAAGTATGCACCTATGGGTGACCCGATGGAGCTTAGAATTCATGGCTATGAGCTTACTCTTCGTTTGGCTGATGCGGCAGCCATAAATGTCCATACAGAGGATGTTATGGGGGAGACTGAAGAGCTTGTCTCTAGTATGGCTATGCAGGGTAAGTCAGGTAAAGAAAATCGTTCTAAGGTTAGCCATCCGGGACTTGGAGAGGGTGGAAAATATCACACAAAGGCAGATGAGAATCCACTGCCTGAGGGAGAGGTTATATCCTTTGCTCTTGCTGGTAACCAAAACTGTGGTAAGACTACTCTTTTTAATCAGCTTACAGGAGCTAACCAGCACGTGGGTAATTTTCCGGGAGTAACTGTTGACAGAAAGAGTGGGCAGATTAAGGGGCAGACAAATACGGAAATCACTGATTTGCCGGGAATATATTCTATGTCTCCATATAGTGATGAGGAGATTGTTACTAGAGAGTTCATATTAAAGGATAAGCCTAAGGGGATAATTAATATTGTTGATGCTACTAACATAGAGAGAAATCTGTACCTTACCATGCAGCTTATGGAGCTTGATATTCCTATGGTGCTAGCCCTTAACATGATGGACGAGGTTCGTGGAAATGGTGGTTCAATTAGAATTAATGAGATGGAGGATATGCTAGGAATTCCTGTGGTTCCTATATCCGCATCAAAAAATGAGGGTGTAGATGAACTTATTAATCATGCCATGCATGTTGCAAAGTATCAGGAGAAGCCTGGCAGACAGGATTTTTGCGATAAGGATGAGCACGGGGGAGCGGTTCACAGATGCTTGCACGGAATTATGCATCTTATAGAGGATCACGCAGTAGAGGCAGACATACCGGTTAGATTTGCTGCCACTAAGCTTATAGAGGGAGATAAGCTTATACTTGAGGCTCTTAATCTTAAGCAGAATGAAATAGAGATGATAGAGCATATCATATGTCAGATGGAGGAGGAAAGAGGTCTTGATTCCATGGCGGCAATTGCTGATATGCGTTATGAGTTTATACATAAGCTGGTAGACAAAACTGTTGTTAAGCCAAGAGAAAGTAAGGAGCACGTAAGAAGTGAGAGAATAGACAAATTCCTTACAGGTAAGTTTACTGCAATTCCTGCATTTATCGCTATTATGGGTATTATTTTCTGGCTAACCTTCAATGTGATTGGTGCCTGGCTACAGGGAATATTAGAGGGTGGAATCGAAAAACTTACTAGTGTAGTGGATAATGCTCTTACTAATTGGGAGGTTAATCCTGTGCTACATTCCCTGGTTATAGATGGTATATTTAACGGTGTGGGAAGTGTGCTTAGCTTTCTACCTATAATTATAGTATTATTTTTCTTCTTGTCCTTACTTGAGGACACAGGGTATATGGCAAGAATTGCATTTGTAATGGATAAGCTTCTTAGAAAAATTGGTCTGTCAGGAAGAAGTATTGTTCCTATGCTAATAGGCTTTGGTTGTACAGTGCCGGGAGTTATGGCAAGTAGAACTCTTCCTTCAGAGCGAGACAGGAAGATGACTATACTGCTCACGCCATTTATGAGCTGTTCGGCTAAGCTGCCGATATATGCATTTTTCGTGGCTGTGTTTTTTCCGGGACATGGAGCTCTTGTTATGATAGGACTTTATGTTATAGGAATTGTGGTTGGAATATTAGTGGCACTTATATATAAGAATGGGATATTTAAGGGTGAGGCGGTTCCCTTTGTTATGGAGCTTCCTAATTACCGTATGCCTGGTGTGAAAAATGTTGCACAGCTTCTATGGGAGAAAGCAAAGGATTTCCTTCAGAGAGCATTTACAGTTATTTTTATTGCTACTATTGCCATATGGTTCCTACAAAATTTTGATTTGCAGCTTAATATGGTTGAGGATTCTAAGGACAGTATATTGGCTATGGTGGCAGGATTGGTTGCACCTTTATTTAAGCCACTAGGATTTGGAGATTGGAGAATAGTCACAGCTCTTGTGGCAGGCTTTATGGCCAAGGAAAGTGTGGTTTCTACCCTGTCAGTATTGTTTGGAACTACAGTAGCTCTTCAGGCTGTATTAGCTCAGGGAGCAGCTATGGCACTTCTCGTATTTTGTCTTCTTTATACACCATGTGTTGCAGCCGTGGCAGCAGTTAAAAGAGAGCTGGGTGGCAGGTGGGCAGTATTTGTATCCTTTGGTCAATGCGCCATAGCTTGGATATGTGCATTTCTTGTTAAACTCATAATGTAAATTAAAAAAAGGTAACTTTTGGGTAACTATTTTCAGAGTCGAAAATATTGTGGAAATTTTATATTTTCGATATAATAAAGGGTAGATTACTTGATTGGCAGAAAATTATAAGGACGAGCCAGCTTGCTCGTCCTTTACTTGTATAGGGAGATAAAATATGTTTGATGTTTTGATATGTATGCATGTGCTTTCCATATTTATGGTATTAAGCTCGCTTATAGTAATGTTTAGAGGTGAGGCTACTTATGGACAGAAGCTTTTAAGCTACTTTATGATAGCTGAGCTTGTTCACAGTGTAGGTTATCTTTTGGAGCTTTTTTCCAAGACTATGGAGGAAGCACTTATAGCAGTAAAGTTTGAGTACTTAGGATCATCATTGGTTGCTATATTTTACATGATGTTTATAGGTTATTACTGTGGTAATAAGGGGAAAAAACTATTCGAGCGTATACTGCTTATCTTTGCATTAATAGGTGTGATAATGGTGTGGACTACACCGGCTCATAGTCTGTTTTATAAGTCCATAGGCTTTGAAAAGGTGGGTTTTAATTATCGATTAGTTCTTGAGTATGGACCATGTTTTTATTTTCATTGTTTGGTTGCTATAGTCATTCCATGGTTCGTTGTGGCATGGACTTTGTTTCAGGCGCTTAGAAAAGAAAAAGAGAAGAAGAAACGAAAGAATTTATATATGATAATCGGAGGTAGTATTATTGCCTTTGGAGTTTTTGTCATATACACTTTTGGATTCTTTAATGGTTATGACCCAACTCCTATAACTATGGCGCTGATGCTTTCTATTATGACTATATTTGTATGGAATCGTAAGGATTATAACCTTACTAAGGCTGCTGCTAATAACGTTCTTCAGGCTCTTAACGATGGTGTTATAACCTTGGATGAGCATTTTAAAATAATAAGCTATAACAATATTGCTGAGAAGGTATTCTTGGGAATATCGCAGTATAAAACTATAGGAGAAATATCCGAATTTCCACTTCAGGTTTTGGTTGAAGAGGACAAGAATGAGTTTATTGTAGATGGAAGAAACTACGAGGGTCATATTAACAGACTTAGAGATGTGGATGGGGATGTCAGAGGTTATACCATACTTTTTACTGATGTAACAGATACTGTTGAATATATTAATAACGTTAATCTTATGAGGGAGAAGGCAGAGACTGCCAACAAGGCAAAATCACAGTTTTTGGCTAATATGTCCCATGAGATTAGAACTCCTATGAATGCTATCGTTGGATTAAGTGAGCTTATTATCGAGGAGAGTCGTGGTAGAAAGATGTACGACTATGCCTGTGATATTAAGTCTGCCGCGTTAAACCTTCTAGGTATAATTAACGATATCTTGGATTTATCTAAGGTTGAAGCCGGTAAGATGGTTCTTATAGATGAGGATTATTACGTTCAGATATTAGTTCAGGATACTGTCAACATGATTAAGGTTGCAGCAGCGCAGAAGGGACTTAAGGTTAATGTTGATTTGGCACAGGATATGCCTTATCAGCTCTGTGGTGATGAGGGAAGAATTAGACAGGTACTTATCAATCTTCTTAATAATGCATTGAAGTTCACTAGACAGGGCTCAGTTGGCATAAAGGCCTATGGTGAATTTGTGGATGATAACAATTATAAGATGTGCTTCGAGGTTAGTGATACGGGTATAGGTATCAAGGAGGAAGATATGGAGCACATTTACGAGTCCTTCCAGCAGCTTGATATGAGTATAAATCGTAAAGTTGAGGGTACAGGACTTGGTCTTGCCATAACTAAGAATTTAGTTCAGCTTATGAATGGTGATATTCAGGTTGAAAGTGAGTATGGCAAGGGAACAACATTTAAGGTTGTTGTTATGCAGAAGGTTGTAACCAGGGATACTATTAGGGATAATCAGATAACTAGAGAGTCCCTTAAGCAGACGGATATGAGAATGTTTGAGTGCCAGGGTTACAAGGTGTTGGTAGTAGATGACAACATCATTAACCGTAAGGTTGTGGTTAAGATGATGACAGAATATAAGTTTGATATCCACGAGGCGGATTGTGGCAAGAAGGCAATTGAGCTTGCCACAGAGAATAAGTACGACATGATTCTTATGGATCATATGATGCCTGAGATGGATGGTATAGAAACTGCAGGTATTATTCGTGCTCAGTGCCCGCTTAATGTTAATGCTGTTGTTATAGCCCTAACTGCAAATGCTCTAGCAGGAGCTAAAGAGATGTACCTGGCAAATGGATTCCAGGATTTTCTTGCTAAGCCATTTGAGAGAGTTCAGCTTCATGAGATGTTAGTTAAGTGGATATCCACATCCAAGAAGAAATTCCTAACAGAGCTGGTTCAGCAGGATAAGGTTTCCGAGGATGAGATGGCGGGAATATTCATGGAGGGTGTTAATCTAAGAGATGCGGTTAAACGTAATGATGGAGATTTGAATAGTTACCTTGATTTGATTAATGCATTTTATAAGGATGGCAATGTTAAGGTCACTCATTTGGAGAAGCTGCTTGAAGTGGGAGATTATAAGAACTACGGTATAGAGGCTCATGCATTGAAAAGCTCAGCGGCTAATATTGGAGCGGATAGACTTTCAGATACAGCCAAGACCCATGAGATGGCCATAAAGGATGAAAAATTTGATTATGTGACAGAATACCACAATGAGCTTATAGTATCATATAAGAAGATACTTGGTGAGATTGAAAAGGTACTTAAAAAGAAAAAGTATGGAGAGTTTAAAGATACTGATTCATAATAGTACTATAGATTGTGGTATAAGAGATATGTTTTTTATGCGCTGCATTGCAATTTACCAGGAAGGTGTATTGCAATGCAGCGTTAATTTGTATTAAGACATATTTTTCTTTGACATACAAAATATGTAGTGCTATTATATTTCAGTAAAGTGTTAAAAGCTTTGTCCTTTGGGAGGGGACAGAGTGTTAACTAAATGATGCTGATTATATAGGAGGACATAACATGAAGACAAGAGTTGGAATTTTGGGCTATGGAAACCTTGGTAGAGGAATCGAATGCTCATTAAAGCAGAATGATGACATGGAGCTTGTGGCAGTATTTACAAGAAGAAATCCGGATACAGTTAAGATATTAACACCTGGAGTTAAGGTTTACCATGTTGATGATGCACCTAAGATGAAGGATGATATAGATGTAATGATTCTCTGCGGAGGAAGCGCAACCGACCTTCCTGAGCAGACTAAGGAGTATGCAAAGTATTTCACTGTTGTGGATAGCTTTGATACACATGCGAAGATTCCTGAGCATTTTGATAATGTTGATAAGGCAGCTTCAGATAATGAAAATGTAGCTGTTATCTCAGCAGGTTGGGATCCGGGAATGTTCTCAATTAATAGATTATATGGCAACGCTATATTACCACAGGGTAAGGATTATACCTTCTGGGGTAAGGGGGTAAGTCAGGGCCATTCAGATGCAATTAGAAGAGTAGAGGGGGTTCTTAATGGTAAGCAGTACACAGTACCTATAGATGCAGCTCTTGAGGCTGTTAGAAGTGGATCTAATCCTGAGCTTTCAACTAGAGAAAAGCACCTTAGAGAGTGCTATGTTGTGGCAGAGGAAGGTGCTGATTTAGCTAAGATAGAGGCAGAGATTAAGAATATGCCTAATTACTTTGCAGATTATGATACAACTGTAACCTTTATAACAGAGGAGGAGCTTCAGAGAGATCATGCCGGTATACCGCATGGTGGATTCGTAATTAGAAGTGGCAAGACAGGCTGGAATGGTGAGAACACTCACATTATGGAGTACAGCTTAAAGCTTGATTCAAACCCTGAGTTTACAGCCTCAGTTATTGTGGCTTGTGCAAGGGCAGCGGTTCGTATGAAGAAGGAGGGTATGAAGGGTTGTAAGACAATCTTTGATATTCCACCTGCATACCTTAGCTCAGTAAGTGGAGCAGAGCTTCGTAAGGCTTTGTTGTAACAATATAATAT
>JAGALE010000304.1 GCA_017625335.1 Lachnospiraceae bacterium | reverse complement strand
CTATATATAGCAATATAATGATTGAACTGGCGGGAAGTAAGGGAAGGCTTGATGGTGTCACAGATGAAACAGCAATAAGCCCGGATGGAATGTACTATTATCGTATGAAGGATCCTTATATTGAAATTTCCAAGGAAGATGAGCTTGAGGCTAAGCGTGCTAAGGAGTTAGATTTGGTTGGAATGGACAATGATGGTAGCGGAGATTTTGAGGCTGTATTAAAATATGCTGACAGTAAAGCTAAGTCTCTTGCTATGGAAATTCTAGACGGTCATATAGAAAAGAATCCATTAAATGAGGGTGAAAGAAGCGCCTGCGATTATTGTCCGTATTCTGCTTGCTGCAGATTTGATAGTAAATATGGCGGTAACAGCTACAAGCGTTTAAAGTATAAAAATACAAAGGCTGATGCTGACATAATATGTGCTGAGATAAAAGCTAATATGGACTTAAAAGGAAAGGAGGCTGCGGACTAGAGGTGGAAGATGAAAACAAGATAAAAAATAAGTTAGAAAAAAACGTAGATATTATTACGGAGACTGATATAGAAATTAATTTAGAAATTGATTTAGAAGTTAATTCAGAAATTAATTCAGAAATTAATTCAGAGATTAATTCAGAGATTAATTCAGAAATTAATTCGGATAAGAAAATATTCAAGCTAACTAAAGGTCAGCAGAGTGCGGTAGATGTTAGAGACTCTAATGTGCTTGTGGCGGCAGCGGCCGGTTCCGGTAAGACTAAGGTTTTAGTTGATAGAATTATGGGTAAGGTGACCGACAAGGATAATCCGATTAATGTGGATGAATTTTTGGTGGTTACATTTACCAATGCGGCAGCAGCACAGATGAGAGATAAGATTAGGGAGAAGCTTAGGGAAGCCTTGGAGCTTAGTCCGGAAAATGAGCATCTAAGTCTTCAGCAGCTTCTTGTAAATAGAGCTGATATATGTACTATAGATAGCTTTTGTCTTAAGCTTGTAAAAGAGAATTTTAATATGTTGGATATTGATTCAAGCTTTACTATTGGTGACCCGGGAATGATGGAGATGGTTAAGGCTGAAATTATGGATGAACTGTTTGAAAGGCTTTATGACGAAGGTGATAGTGAATTTAAGCTTTTGGTAGATATATTTGGTCATAAGAATAATGAGGAGGAGCTTAAAAAAGCGGTAAGTAATGTGTATTATAAGTCATCAAGCTCTCCTGTTCCTTATATGTGGATTGACAATGCTATAGCTTCTCTTGCGGTGGAGAATGAAACTGATATAGAGAACTTGCCATGGATTAAGCACTATTTAAAAATTGTTAAAAGTCAGCTTAACAATATTAAAACCAACATAGAATATGCCATGGAGCTTTGCGAGCTTCCAGCAGGACCGGATAAATATATGAATGCCCTTGGTGATGATTTAGATATGATTCAGGGAATGTTAGATAGTGATGGCTATCAAAGTATGTTCCTAAAGGTCAAGGGCTGGAGCAGACTGACCACATGTAAGGGGGCGGCCTACGATAAGGAGCTTATAGACAAGGTTAAGGCCATAAGAGAGTCCTATAAGAAAAGCTTTAAGGAAGGAATCTTGCTTAAGAAAAGTGCTGCAGAACTGGTGGAGGAGCTACAAACTATAGCAACATATCTTATACCATTGCTTAAGCTAACAAGAACATTTGCAGATGAATATATGCAGGAAAAGAAGCTGAGGAGAATGTTTGAATTTTCTGATATAGAGCATTTTGCTCATAGTCTTGTGTGTTCAGGTTATGATGATAATGGTAAGCCGGTTCCTTCAGCTCTTGGTAAGAGTATCTCTGAAAATATACATGAGATATACATAGATGAATATCAGGACAGTAACTTTCTACAGGAGGATATATTAAGCTGTGTATCGGGAAATCATAGAGGTAAGCCTAATATGTTTATGGTTGGTGACGTAAAGCAAAGTATATATAGATTTAGAATGGCTCGTCCGGATCTGTTTATAGACAAGTACGAAAGCTTCGGGGAAAGTGGAGATAATGTAAAGATACTGCTTAACAACAATTTCCGTTCTAGAGCAGAGGTTTTGCTTCCTACAAATTACTTCTTCTATCAGCTTATGGGTAAGGATTTAGGTGATATAGATTATGACGAAAGTGTAAGCCTGGTTCCTACTATGGAGTTTCCTGCTCCTGATAGCAATCAGGAGTCTTATATAAGCAAGAGTGCAGAGGTATTAGTGCTTAATTTGGAAAAGACTGTGGACCTAGACATAGCAGAACCAGGTGCTGTAGAATCAAACACAGTAGAAACCGGCTCAGTAGAATCAAACACAGTAGAATCAAACATAGCAAAATCAAACATAGTAGAATCTAACATAGAAGACGAAGAATTAGAGAATATGAAAAACTTGGAACTAGAGGCACATATGATTGCAGCTAGGATCAAAAGGCTTGTGGATCCTAATGAAGGACTTCTTGTATATGACGAAGAGACTAAGGATTATAGAAGGGCAAGGTGCAAGGATATTGTTATACTTACTAGAAGTATGAAAGATGTGGGAGAACAGTTTTATAATGTGCTTACCTCCTACGATATACCTGTATATGTTTCAGATCCTAAGGGGTATTTTGATGCAGTTGAAATTCAGGTGGTTATGTCATTACTTTCTGTGGTAGACAATTCTAAGCAGGATATTCCTCTTGCATCTGTTTTGCTTTCTCCTATAGGAGGACTAGATGAAGGTCAGCTTGCCAAGGTGTGTAACTACTCAAGGGAAAAACAGGTGAATGGATTATATGACAGATGTCAGCTTTACATGCTTGATTTGGAAGATAATATAAGTCATAAGCTTAATAAGTTCTTTGGTATAATAGATGAATTAAAAAGTATGAAATCAAGAAGTACTATATCTGAGCTTTTGTGGGCGGCATTTTATAAGACCGGGTATTATACATATGTGTCAGCTATGCCTATGGGTCATAGGAGAAAAGCTAATTTGGATATGCTTTTGGAGAAGGCTGATGCCTACGAAAATGGTTACTATAAGGGATTGTTTAATTTCCTTAGATATGTAGAAAAGCTGAAGGTAAATCAGGTGGATTTTGGTGAGGCAGCAGTAGTTAGTGATGATGATGACGTAGTTCGTATTATGACCATGCATGCAAGTAAAGGATTGGAATATCCTATAGTTTTTGTTAGTGCTTTGGGCAAGCAGTTTAATAAAAGTGATTATAAGGATAATCTTATAATAAACAGTGATTATTATCTTGCTATGAAATACATGAATCCTAAGAAACGATATTCCAAGGAAACATTTATCAGAGAGACATTTAAGGAGATAAATAAGACGGAGGGTATAGCAGAGGAGCTTAGAATATTGTATGTTGCATTAACTAGAGCGAAGGAAAAGCTTATTATTACCGGACATACAAAAAAGTATAGTAAGCTTTTAGAGAATTTTGCTGATATCAAGGAGCTTGATGATGTAGTTCTTCCTTACTTTGTGCGTAAGAAGGCTCAGAGCTTTATGGAATTAATTATAGCCTGTATGATGCGTTTCGATAGTATGGCCACAGACTATCAGGTTGATGATAAGCTGGTTATGAAGGTGGTAGATAGAAACTCACTGGTAGAGGGTATGGTTATAGGTCAGGAAAAAGCAGAGCTTAAGGTGGATGAGCTTTATAAACTACTTAAGGCTCATGCTGATGAGTCTATGGTGGAAGAAATCAGAGAGAATTTCACATACAGTTATCCATACCAGCGTCTGTCGGGGCTTAAGAGTAAGATGTCAGTGTCTGATATTAAGAAACAGAAGGCTTATAACGGAGCAGGCTTTGATGAAAGTGAGTTTGAGTACAGGGCTCTTCAAAACGAGGTGTTTGAGGATGCCGAGCCTGATGAAAATATTAGTGTTGATACTGACAATCAGATTGCAGACAAGCCTAAAAGCAAAAACAGTAAGCTTACCGGAGCAATGCGTGGAACTATAATGCATAAGTGTATGGAGCTTATTGATTTTGCAGCCCTGGATGGGGTGAAGTCTTTGTATCAATATGCAAAGGAGCATAAAGCTTCTCTTAAGTCACAGGGAATATATGATGATACTGAGCTAAAGGCTATTAATTGTAATAGAGTGACCAATATGCTTAAGAGTAACTTGGGGCAGCGTATGATACGGGCAGCAAATAATGGCCAATTATTTAAGGAACAGCAGTTTTCTATAGGCTTTGATGTAAAGAAGATTTTTGATTATGAAGACCTTCCTGATACCGATGATATTATTATTGTTCAGGGAATAGTTGACGGCTACTTTGTGGAGGATGGTGCCATAGTAGTTATGGATTACAAGACGGATGCATGTGATGAGGAAACTCTCATAAGTAGATATAAGGCTCAGCTTGATTATTATGGGGATACTCTATCAAGACTTAGAGGACTTCCTGTAAAGGAGAAGATTATGTACTCCTTCTACATGGATAAAGAGGTGCCTGTATAATAGTAGCTTGGAGCGGTAAGTTTAGCTTTGTTCTTGCTATAATAATGATATTACTTTATAATATCTAGAGTATTAGATTTGATATTAGATATAATAAGGAGGTTATTGTTATGTCTAGAACAACAGAAGAAACATCAGGTGTAACTCTTCTTGGTAATCAGAAGGTTTCCTATCCAAGTGATTACTCAGCAGATATTTTAGAAGCATTTGTGAATAAGCATCCGGATAATGATTATTTTGTTAAGTTTAACTGTCCTGAGTTTACAAGTCTTTGTCCTATAACAGGTCAACCGGATTTTGCTACTATTTATATTTCTTATATTCCAGACAAGCTTATGGTTGAGAGTAAGTCTTTGAAGCTGTATCTTTTTAGCTTTAGAAATCATGGAGATTTTCATGAGGATTGTGTGAATATTATCATGAAGGATTTGATTAAGCTTATGGACCCTAAGTATATTGAGGTTTGGGGTAAGTTTACACCACGTGGAGGTATATCCATAGATCCTTATTGTAATTATGGTAAGCCTGACACCAAGTGGGAAAAGGTTGCTTTCGATAGATTAGTGAACCATGATATGTATCCGGAGAAGGTAGATAACAGATAGTAAAGTTTGGAATAGAAGCTTGCTAAAACAGATAGATTACTAATAACCAGTTGATAGGTGGGCAACAGATAGATATGATTATGACTTACGATGAAGCAGTAGAGTATATTATAAATGTACCTCGTTTTAACAAATATATAGACCAAAATCATGTGGCTAATGCTACGCTTATTGCTCTTATGGAGGAGTTAGAGAATCCGCAGCTTAAGGTTAAGACTATTCATATAGCAGGAACAAATGGTAAAGGTTCTACAGTTCAGCTTATTAAGAATATTTTGGTTGGTAGTGGTTATAGGGTTGGTTGTTTCGTGTCCCCTCATCTGATTAAAATTAATGAGAGAATAAGCTTATGGAGTAGTCTTAAGGAAAATTCTGAGGATACTTATATTAAAGATTATGAATTCTTGGAGGCATTTCGTAAGGTTATGGTGGCTTATGACGAAGTGAAGGTTAAAGCTGGTGATAGACTACCGTCGCTTAAATTATTTGAGTATGTATTTTCCATAGCAGCGGTATATTTTGAAAACAAGAATATAGATTATTGTATATATGAGACTGGCCTGGGTGGAAGACTTGATGCTACCAATATTTTACAACCGGAGCTTACAGTTATTACTTCTATCGGACTTGACCATATGAAGCTGTTGGGAGACACCATAGAACAAATCGCTGCTGAGAAGGCAGGCATAATAAAACCAGGTGTGCCGATAGTTTTTAATACGGGAGAAGAACAGGCAGATTTGGTTATAAGTAATAGGGCTAGAAAGCTTAACAGTCCTGAAATAAATGTCGCAAAAGGGAAATATATAATAAATGATTTTACACCTTCTGCCATTGATTTTTCTTGCTCAAATAGTTATTATATATACCAGCATATAAATATTAGCTCTGCGGGCTTGTATCAAGTGGATAATGCAAGAACGGCCATAGAAGCATGTAATAACCTTCCGGGAATTAAAGCTCCTATATCAGAGGATATAATAAAAGCTGCCTGTGATAGCTTTTGTTGGCAGGGGCGTATGGAAAAATTGTGTGATAATGTTATATTAGACGGAGCTCATAATCTTGATGCTATTATCCCATTTACTAAAAGTGTTAAGGCTTTGTGCAGGGATAAGGGAGTTAATATTTTATTTGCAGTTGCAGATGACAAGAATTATGAAGATATGATAAAATATCTTAGTGATAATCTAAAGCTTAAAAATGTATATGTCACTTCTATAGAGTCTGACAGAAGAGTTTTGTCGGAACAGGTGGCGGATATTTTTAGAGGTTTTGTGGGTGGAGAGTTATGTAAACCAAAACCTTGCAATATATTTTCTGACAATGACTTGAAGAAAGTATTTGATATGGCTTATAATAGAGCAGTAGAGGCGGGCGAGACGCTGTTTTGTGTAGGCTCCCTTTATCTTATAGGAAGTATCAAGGAACATTATCAAAGAAAATACAAGAATGATTAAATCTTGTATGGAGGAACATTAGGATGATTAATTTTGAAGAAGAATTAAAGAGATTTCAGCCTATACCTGAGGTTAATCAGGCAGAGGAAGCGATTTATAATAATGATTTAAAGGATATCTCAGATATCGTTATGGTAGTTACTGCAGAGATGAAGAGTTCAGTTGCGGGAGCAGCGAACCCTATAACAGGAAGGATTGGATAATATGTCTTCTAATAAACCGGTGGTTTGCCCTATATGTGGCGCCCAGATAAAGAAAAGTGGATATTGTTCAGCTTGTTATATGCATATGGATATAATTAAGAAGGCGTATAATACTTCTGATTACTATTATAATATTGGCTACGATAAGGCTGTTGCAAGAGATTTGTCAGGTGCAATTGAGTCTCTTAATATGTCTCTTAGATACAATAAGAAGAATATTATGACTAGGAATCTCTTAGGACTTATATATTATGAGATGGGTGAGATAGTTATGGCACTTAGCCATTGGGTTATGAGTGTGAACTATAAGTCTACCAATAATTTGGCTACAAAGTATCTGAAGGAGTTAAGATCTAATCCTACCACCCTTGCAGATGTAGATCAGATAGCAATAAAGTATAATATGGCTCTTAATTATGCAAAGAGAGATGACATTGATTTGGCTATAATTCAGCTTAAGAGTGTACTGTCTAACAACGGACATTTTGTAAAGGGTTATCTTCTTCTTGCACTTTTGTATATTAATTTTGGTAATTATGAGAAAGCAAGAGTTACGCTTAGAAGAGTTCTTAAGATAGATAAGGCTAATCCGTTAGCTATTCATTATCTTCATGAGATGGGTAACACAGATACAGATATTATTCAGATGAGAGATGATGAATCTGTAGAGGATGATGGACTCTTAGATGAGGAATATATTGAGGAGAACACCATAAGAAGAAGCACATCACTTATGGATGAGGATCCAACTGAGAAGAAAAGCAATCCTATTAAGGACTTCTATGAGAAGTGTAAGAATACTCTTCTTAAGAAAAAGGTTATCGGAGATATAGGCTTTGCAAAGTATTCAGGTGTATATGTTTTGGTTGGTATGGTGCTAGGCGCTCTTATATTAGGCTTTGTACTTCTACCGGCTCAGAGAAAATCTCTTAGAACTGAGAATGAGAAAATTATTAAGACCTACAGTGAGGAGATTGCTGCTAAGGAGACAACCATTACTAATTTAGATGCTGAGGTTAGTGATCTTCACAGACAAATTGCCAGACTTGAGGCAGATAATTCAGATGATGTGAATCCGTTACCGGATTACTCATATATAACTAATGGTATGACAGACGAAGATATACAGAATATGATAATTAACGAGTAAAATACATTAGGCAGATTAGCTTTGCTATGAGCCTGTTATCATAATGGTCAGGATATATTGTGACTATGGCATACATTAGATAAAATCGAATAGATTTAATGCGCGAAAGAAAGTGGAATTAAAGTTCTACTTTCTTTTTATTATGCAAAAAAATATAAAGGAGCAAAGAATATGGACTACCAATATAAAAATGGAGTATTCATCTACTACCTTCCAAAGGAGCTTGATCACTATTATGCGGACAAGCTAAAGAGGAAAACAGAGGAAACATTTAAGAATGAGAAGATAAACTATCTGATATTTGATTTTTCTAATACCAAGTTTATGGATAGCTCTGGAATAGGGCTTATGACAGGGCGCTTTAGAAGAATACATGACAAGGGTGGGGAAACCTTTGTTGTCAATGTTAGTCCTGCGATAGATAAGCTGCTTAAGCTATCCGGAATTTATACCATAATCAAGAAGAAGGATACTAAGGATGACATAATTAAGGAGATGGTTAAGGGAGGATATTATGAATAATACTAACGAAATGACAGTGGAATTTAAGAGTATAGCTATGAACGAGGCATTTGCAAGAATGGTTGTGGCAGCGTTTATAGCAAGTACTAACCCTACACTAGAGGAGGTATCTGATGTTAAGACAGCTGTTTCTGAGGCGGTAACTAATTCCATAATTCATGGATATGAGGGAAAGGATGGATATATAACACTTTTGTCAAGAGTATGCGGTAGAAGTGTGTACATAGAGATTCGTGATGATGGCTGTGGTATACCTGACGTAAAGCAGGCTATGGAGCCAATGTACACAACAAGACCTAAGGAGGATAGATCAGGCATGGGGTTTTCCTTTATGGAAGCCTTTATGGACAAGCTAGAGGTTGAGTCCACTGTAGGTATAGGAACAGTGGTAAAAATGTGGAAGGAGATTGGTGTGGTAAAGCATCATTTTGAATAAATGAATGAATTGAAGCTATTTGAACTGGCGAGGAATGGGGATAAAGCGGCTAAGGAAAAGATAGTTTCAGATAATGAGGGATTAGTTTGGAGTATTGCCAGACGATTTATGGGTCGAGGGTACGACCTGGAAGAAATATTTCAGATAGGCTGCATAGGGCTCTTAAAAGCCATTGATAGGTTTGACGCGGAGTACCAGGTTCAGTTTTCAACCTATGCAGTCCCCCTAATATCAGGAGAGATTAAAAGATTTTTAAGAGATAACGGAATGATAAAGGTATCTAGAATACTAAAGCAAAATGGATACAGAATAAGTAAGGCCAGGGAGGAGTTGAACTCGAGATTATGTAGGGAAGCTACCATAGAGGAGATTGCTCACATGACAGGTCTTTCCATAGAAGAGATAGTTATGGCTACAGAGGCAAATAGAGAGATTGAATCCATATATCAGACTGTATATGCCAGTGAAGGAAGTGAGATGTATTTGGTTGATAAGTATGTAGACGAGGATAAAAATGGCATGGAATCGGATACCGTGATGAATAGGATGTTAGTTGCTCAGGCATTAGAAAGCTTAGAGGATAGAGAGAAACTGCTTATAGAAATGAGGTACTTTCAGGACAAGACACAAACCCAGGTAGCCAAGGAAATGGGCATAAGTCAGGTGCAGGTAAGTCGAATGGAGAAAAAATTGTTAACTAATATGAGAAAAATTATTGACAATTAATCGAACTACGAGTACAATAAAAAATATGTTAGTGCAAAAACTAAAATATATGTAAAATAATCAAACTATAAGTACGAAAAATGAACTATTATTGTACTAATAGTTCGATTATCGCACTATGAGTATATTATTGAGGGTTTACATGGGCGCAAGGAAAAAGGAAGCTCTAGAGCAGTTTAATCGTGACAATATCCTAAGTGCTGCTAAGGAATTATTCGAGACCAAGGGCGTGGAACAGACAACCATGGACGACATAGCCAAGTATGCAGATTACAGCAAGTCGACGATTTATGTTTATTTTAAGAGCAAGGAAGATATCTACAATTCAATAGTTGAGGATTACACAGATGTCCTTATTGGAGAGCTAGAGGTGTGTATCCAGGATTCATCGGATTTTGAGGATAGCTACTATAAGATGTGTGATTGCCTGGTAAGCTTTGAGGAGAAGTACCCTAAGTACTATGCCAGTCTTATGGGAGAGGAGAAATCTACTAACAGTAGAAAGAAACCTATACTTAAGGATGATAAGGTTGGCAGAGAATTAACAGGACTTATACAGGAGTTTTTAGAAAAGGGCGTAGCTAGTAGAAAGATTAGGGCAGATATAGATTTGCAACCAACAGTTTTATATGTGTGGTCAGCTATAAGTGGAATTATTCAGGTGGCAGAGCGTAAGAAGGATGAACTAGATGAAAGTCTGAATATGAACAAGAAGGAATATCTCAGGTATTCATTTAGAACGTTTTACGAATCGCTTGTCAGGAGGTAAGGTATGGGAGACAAAGGACAAATAACAGATAATGTGTATAGCAATTACATTTTTTATGTATCAGAGCTTGAAGATACTCCACTTAAGGGTCACTTTAGGAAGATGGATGCAGGTATAGAGATAGTAGAGCATATAAAGAGAAGTGTTCAGGGCAGCAAAGTTATGAGATACACTGAGTATAGTGGTGAGACTATTAATGCAGACAGTGTGGGAATAGTATTTCCTGCGCATAATTGGGGTATATCTCTTGCTGTTTTGACATTTTTATCACATCTTAGAATTAGGAGGGGGACCTATGTATATGCAGTGGCAGTAGGTGAAACTCTATCTGGAGATGTAGATTATACAGTGTATGACAGAGTTAAGCTTTTAGAGCAATTTGAGAGAATATTCAGTAAGAAGAATTTGGGCTGTAAATCAGATATATTTGTAAGATGCATAGATAGAAAGAGGGTGCATGGTAGCACAGAGGAAAATCTTAGAGGGGAAACTGATAAGGTTAAGTCTATCAAGCATATTCTGTCAGGTCTTTTATTCCATACTTTAGACAGCATAAGCTCTATGGAAAAACTAGACGGGGATGACAGGTACTATGAAGAAACTAAGAAGGCAGCTATAGATGTGGTTAAGAGCATGACAGTAACTGTAGATATGGATGCAAAGTCAAGTAGTTCTAGTGTAACTAATTCAGTGGAAAAGAGTAATATTGTACCTATAGATGCATATACTCAGGGTAAGAGTAAAAGAATAAGTCTAAGCAATGTTTACTTAGATGAAGATATATTTAGAGGAGTAAAATTATGCCAGGTTATGTAATACATATGGCAACTGCTTCAAGATTACTAGAGGAGAAAGGCGAAACTAATTCCTCCTTTATAGATGCCTTTCTCCTAGGAAATATAATCCCAGATGCTATGGCTAGAAACGCTAAGAAGGAGAGCCATTTTTGGGATGATGAAACCTACAAAAACTTGAATAGAATACCTAATATGGAAGATTTTTTGTCAGAGTATGGAGATAGCTTAGGTGATCCCTTTGTGTTAGGTTATTACACCCATCTATTATTGGATAATCTGTTTGTGAAAGAGTATTGGGGTGAGCATTTTGATATGCTTGATAAAGATATGAACCCGGAAAGTCTATATGAAAAAGTCCAATACATGAGAGTGAAAAATGACGGGAATAAAGCTAGCATAAAAGGTACAGGTGCAATAATATATCCTCGAGAGGATTTTTTCTCTGATAGGTTATATTACGGAGACTATGACAGGATGTATCCTTATATATTAGAGAAATATAATATACAGCTGCCTAAGAATATTAGGGAGCTAGACGAGATTAGAATTCCTATATCGCAAATTAATAGGGAAGAGACTATACCGATATTACATGGTATGCTAGATAAGGTTAGCAGACTGTGTGATAGAAAGAATGTTATTACAAGAGGCGATAAAAAAGAACCTTTGAAAATATTTGAGCTTGAACACATATATAATCTGATTGAGAAGGTAGTCAGTAATGTGTGTTATATGATATAACAAAAAGCTTGTTACCATGGTATCGGTGGTTCCTGGTGACAAGCTTTTTTCTTGGGTTATATGCAATTATCTGTTATTCGCTATAACCTCATCAATTATAGGGTCTGCCTGATCTAAGAGATTAGCCATCTCTTCGTATATCTGGCTTCTGTTAGATATATCTGTAGATATCTGGTCTACATTTCCTGCAACCTCAACATAGCTATCCTTGGCACTTATGATATCTGCCTGTATTGCATCCGCAGCTACGTTACAGTCGTCAACACAATCAGCGATAGCCTTCTGAACCTCTATAACACCACTTACGGATTCTTTGATGTTGTTGAAGAGAACAGTGGTCTGAGCAACCTGCTCCTGTTCCTTCTCCAGCATACGGGTAGCAGTAGCCATAGATTCATTAAGTGCCTTTGCATCAGCCTTAAGAAGGTTCATGTTGTTGTTAACTGCATCAACAAGCTTCTTGATCTGAGATGCAAGGTCACTTACCTCTGTAGCGACTACGGAAAATCCTAATCCATGTTCGCCGGCTCTTGCAGCCTCGATAGAAGCATTAAGAGAAAGCATATTAGTCTGGTTAGCAATTCCGATGATTCCAGACATGGTTTCCTGAATCTCGTCGAAGCTTCGCTGGAACTTGCTAAGAACCTCGCCAACCTGTTCGAAATCCTTAATTACTTCAGCTGAGCTTTCCTGTATACTGTCAACATTCTCACTAGCCTGAGCAGTAGTGTCCAATACTTCGTTAACACTACCTTCTATCTGAGAGGATACCTCAACGATATTGTTAACCTTTGACTTAATGGTATCCATACTATCAACTATCTGATCTGACTGCTCCAGGATGGTCTCAAAGGAACCCTGGATACCTTCAAGCTGCTCGTGGGCGCTTATATCGTGGTCGATAAGTGCTTTTCTATTCTCTCTCAAGGATTTAGTGATGTAGCTTACAGGAGCTAGGCTTTCCTTGATTGCATTACCAGTAACTGTCTCTAGAGGAACTGCATGTGATTCTTCTTTTTTTCTAAAGTTAAATTCTATAATTGCCATAACTGCCTCCTTTATTCGAATACAACATATACCAAGGTCTGGTTAACATGCTGATTATTGATTTGCTCGCCAACTCCTAAGATACCGGCATAATTGCCAAGCTGTGACAAATTATTAAGGTATGCTTCTAAGTAACCTATGCCTGCTATGTATCTGAATCTGTTTACACTATCAAAGCAAAGCGTAAAAGATGTGGAATTAAGATTATCATTAATATTTTCTATGGTTCCCTTGCTGACCTCATCTATGTCATCAGGCTCCATGATA
This sequence comes from Lachnospiraceae bacterium, assembly GCA_017625335.1. Lineage (GTDB taxonomy): Bacteria > Bacillota > Clostridia > Lachnospirales > Lachnospiraceae > Coprococcus_C. The sequence continues at coordinate 9,575 of JAGALE010000304.1, read as the reverse complement.
TATATGGTTTCATTCTCGAAGATTGCCTTGCCATTAAACATAACACCGTTCATATCAAGAGAAGCTGTAGCAGTTAAAAATGTATCCTCACCGGCTGCTCGTCCAAGTGGATTAACCAACATATTCTCAACTATACCTTCCTTTTCAACACCTGTTTCTGCAGTGTAAATCTCGTGTGCAGGGGTGTCGTCTAATTGGAACAAGGTCTTTGTGTTTCTGTCAACCAGCGTAGCAAAATGAGGCTTAGGACTTAAACGCTTATATATATTTTCCTTGCCTACAAGTATTCTGCCTGCATTATTCTTTATGAAAGCATATACTGCTGTATCAGCCATAAGCTTTCCGTTATATATTACTTGGTTTTTATCACCTAGAGGAGTGCCATAAGCAGAACCGCCGGCTAGGCTAATGTCATATCGCTTGAGAACGGAGTGGATTGTAGCCATAAGCTTTTCTTCGTTGCCGGTGTTGAATTCTATGCAAACAGTGTTATCTGCCTCAGGCTCCATAGCACATAGGGTATCTTCGAATTCTAATATAGATGTAACAGGGGTCTTGCGTGTGTTAGTAATTACTCCTGTGGCAACTGTAACACCAGCTAAGGCCACAACCATAATGCTTGAATCATCAGTTCCCTTTGGACTGTAGAATGCACTAGTGGTACCAATCATAGGTGTACCCGGATATTTTTCGGCCAAATATTCGGCTGCCTTTTGGGCTTTTATAAAAGGAGCGATAAGAATAAGCATATCAGCCTTTTTTAGGCCTTTTGTAGCCTGTGCTATGGCTTCGCTTATATTATCGGACTGACTTGTGCCAACAAAACCGCGCATATGTTAATCCTCCTATAAATAATTAGTGTTTTATATACCTAATGACGGTTAGGGTATTAGCCGTCTTGGTAGAAATTTCATACTTAACTGTAGTATAACATAACATAAGAAAAAATGACAGAATATTCGTAGCAAATCTTGTCATATTTTAATGATTTTTCATTTGAATAAGTGCTGAATAAGTGCTAGTGGAACAAGGAGATAAAATTAAGATTCTTTAAGTGTGAAAAATATTTGAACTTATTAAAATGATTTTAAATATATATGGAAATAATAGGCTTATTATGTTATCATAACTGTTCAGTAAAAGATTAATATATAAACTATTATTTTTGATGTGATATAGTAAAACGCATTATGGTTAATTCAAATAAATAATAGTTATGGATAGGTCAATAAAGACGGAATAATAATTCGTAAAAACAGGAGATAAAATATGATTTTAAATGTATCTAATTTAAGCCACGGTTTTGGTGACAGAGCTATATTCAAGGATGTATCCTTTAGGTTATTAAAGGGGGAGCATATAGGCTTTGTGGGAGCTAATGGAGAAGGTAAATCCACATTTATGAATATAGTAACAGGAAAGCTTATGCCTGATGAAGGAAATGTTGAATGGGCTAAGAATGTTAGAGTAGGTTACCTGGATCAGCATACTGTCCTTAAAGAGGGTATGACAATTGGTGATGTTTTAAGGTCTGCTTTTGAATATTTGTATGATATTGAGGCAAGAATTAATGAGATATGTGATAAGCTTGGTGATGCAGGTGACGACATGGATGCTCTTATGGAGGAGCTTGGCACACTGCAGGATTTACTTAACAGCAATGACTTTTACATTATAGATTCCAAGGTGGAGGAGGTTGCAAGAGCCTTTGAGATTCTTCCACTTGGGCTAGATACAGATGTTACTTCTCTAAGTGGTGGTCAGAGAACTAAGATTCTCTTGGCTAAGCTTTTGCTTGAGAAGCCTGATATATTACTCTTAGATGAGCCTACAAACTATTTGGATGCAAATCATATAGAATGGCTTAAGAGATATCTGCAGGAGTACGAGAATGCATTTATCCTTATATCTCATGATATACCATTCTTAAATAGTGTAGTAAATCTTATCTATCACGTGGAGAATCAAGAGCTTAATCGATATGTGGGCGATTATGATAAGTTTCTTGAGGTACACGAGATGAAGAGGCAACAGTTAGAAGCGGCATACAAGAAGCAACAGAAGGAAATAGAGGATTTAAAGGATTTTGTTGCACGTAACAAGGCTCGTGTAGCTACTAGAAATATGGCTATGTCCAGACAGAAGAAGCTGGATAAGATGGATGTTATCGAGCTGGCTAAAGATAAGCCAAAGCCAGAGTTTAATTTTATTAATGCAAGAGCAACAGGTAAGGTTGTATTCGAAACCACTGATTTGGTTCTTGGATATGGAGACAAGGTGTTGTCAAAGCCTATTAATCTTCGTATGGAAAGAGGAGAGAAGATTGCCATAGTTGGTACTAACGGTATCGGTAAGACAACATTCTTAAAAAGTGTGCTTGGACTCATCCCGGCCATATCAGGTAAGGCACAGTTAGGAGATTATCTTTCTATAGGATACTTTGAGCAGGAGCTTGAGGGCTCTAATAATACATGTATAGAAGAAATATGGCAGGAGTTTCCTTCATATAGTCAGTATGAGGTTAGAAGTGCTTTAGCTAAGTGTGGGCTTACAACCAAGCATATAGAGAGCTTAGTGAAGGTTTTATCAGGAGGAGAGCAGGCCAAGGTTAGATTATGTAAGCTGATTAATAGAGAGACTAATATTCTACTTTTAGATGAGCCGACTAACCACCTGGATGTAGATGCCAAGGAAGAGCTTAAAAGAGCGCTTAAGGAATATAAGGGGGCAGTGCTTATAGTTTGTCATGAACCGGAGTTTTATGAAGGACTAGTGGATAAGGTTTGGAATTTGGAGGAGTTTTCTAAGCTGGTGTAAAGACTTGTAAATAATATAAAACTTTGTTATAATAATATTTTGGAGAAAATGTTGATATTGAATTTTGGAGTATCAAAATTTATTATTATAAATTTTGTAATGTTCTATGTAAAAAGGGAGGTAGCGCTGTGAGCTATTCTAAACATGAGACCTCAGTAAAACAGAGAAAGCTGGTCTCAAAAACACAGAGAAATTTGAGAAAGGTATTCGTAAGCTTGTTTAAGGTTGTGCTTGTGGCAATTGTAACCTTGGTTATTGCTTGTGCAGGTGCAGGCTTTGGTATGATGAAGGGTGTCCTTGATAATGCACCGGATATTAATGAGATTAGCATCGTGCCGAAGGGCTTTAAGAGTACAATCTACGATAAGGATGGTAATATAGAAAAGGAATTATCAACCTACGGTTCTAACAGAGAGTACGTGTACTATGAGGATATTCCTGAGATGTATGTCAATGCATTTGTTGCCATAGAGGATGAGCGTTTTTGGACGCATAATGGTATCGATGTAAAGGGTATTCTAAGAGCAGGTGTAAAAGGTATTGCATCAGGTAATTTTGATGAGGGTGCTTCTACTATAACCCAGCAGCTCATTAAGAACCACGTGTTCAATGTTGGTATGGATGAGACAACCTTCTTAGATAAGCTTGAGAGAAAGATTCAGGAGCAGTACCTAGCCCTTGAACTTGAGAAGAAATATTCTAAGGAAGAGATTGTAGAGTATTATTTGAACACTATCTATCTTGGTAGAGGTGCTCACGGTATACAGGCTGCATCAGAGCTTTATTTTGGTAAATCTATGGATGAGCTTACTATATCAGAAATAGCTGTTATAGCCGGTATTACTAAGAATCCTAGTCAGTTTGACCCGGTTATTTCCCCTGAGGAGAATGCCTATAGACGTGAGGATGTTCTTGATAAGATGCTTGAGCTTGAGTACATTACAGATGCTCAGTATCAGGTGGCTATGGCTGATAATGTTTATGAGAGAATCAAGATTGAGTATGATAATCAGCAGGCATCTGATACCTATTACACATATTATGAGGATGCTATTCTTAAGCAGTTAACTAAGGATCTTATGGAAATATATGGATGTACTGAAGAACAGGCATCTATGATGATTTATACAGAGGGATTTTCTATATATTCTGTTCAGGATAAGGAAATTCAGAAAATCTGTGATGATGTAATTAATAATGATGAATATGTTTATAGTGCTGCTAAGGTAGGTCTTGATTATAAGCTTACCATACTTGATGGTGATGGTGTTACAGAGCACAACTATATGATAGGACATGTAGTTAATTACTTTGTCGAACAAACGGGTAATGACAAATACAGTCCGATTTATAATGATGAGAATGAGGCAAGGGCGGCTGCAGATACCTTTAGAGAGGCTATGCTTATAGAAACTAATGGTACATTTATAGCAGAGTACTTTGACACATCGCCACAGCCGCAGTTTGCATTTACAATTATGGACCATAAGACTGGTTATGTTAAGGCCATGGTTGGTGGTAAGGGTGATAAGAATTCTAACCTGTCCTTTAATAGAGCAACAGAGGCACCTAGACAGCCTGGTTCTACATTTAAGATTTTGGCGGCTTATCTGCCACTGTTTGATACAGGCCTTGGCTCTTTGGCAAAGACCTATAAGGATGAGCCATATTACTATGCAAATGGTGGATATGTAGGTAACTGGTATGGTGGATATAGAGGTTATTGTAACTGTAGAGAGGGTATAGCTCAGTCTATGAATATCCTTGCAGTTAAGGCAATAACAGATGTCACACCTGAAGTTGCTTTTGAATATCTTATGAAGCTAGGATTTACAACCTTGGTAGATCAGGAGGTTGGCGCTGATGGTTCTATCTATTCTGATATAACTCAGTCAACTGCCTTAGGTGGTCTTACCTACGGTGTTACAACCTACGAGATGTGCGGTGCTTATGGCGCTATAGCTAATGGTGGTATATATACTAAGCCGGTATTGTACTCAAAGGTTGTTGATTATAATGGAAATGTAATTATTGATAATACAACACCTACTACAAGTGTTGCTATGAAGCCAACTACAGCTTGGCAGCTTATAGAGGGTATGAAATCTGTTATCAGAGCAGGTACAGGTGGAGCTGCTTGGATGACAACAGGTATTACCTGTGCTGGTAAAACAGGTACTACTTCAAGCTCATATGACTTATGGTTCTGTGGTATGACACCATACTACACAGCTGCTATATGGATGGGCTACGATTATAATATTACTCTTTATGATTCAAATGCACATAAGTATATGTGGAGAGATATAATGGATGGTGTTGCAGTCTTAGAGGGACATGACCCATCAGTGGATTTTGAAAGACCAGAGGGAATAACCTACGCTACAGTTTGTAAGATATCTGGAAAGTATCCTACAGAGAAGTGTCCAACACTTGGAGATTACTGTGCGGTTGACTCAGTACCAGGTGGAAAATGTACAGGACACACATTTATTAAGCTTTGTAAGGAATCTAAACAGATTGCAACTGAAGAATGTAAGGAAACTATAGAGCTTGTAGTTGAGTTAGATCCTGTTACTCACAAGGAGGTCCTTGTTGGTACAGGTAAGACAGCAGATGATTATGCATTTACCAAGGATGAATGTGAGCTTCACCCTGTAGATAAGGATAAGGGCAAGCTTACTGTATCAACATCATGCTCTAGTGGTGGTTCGATTACATCTACAATAAAGGTAGAAAAGGGTGGTAATGTAATTATATATATTGCACCTTATAATGGATATACAATCAAGGATGTTCAGGTGGATGGACAAAGCGTTGGTGTAGTGACAAGTTATACATTTAACAATGTACAGGGAAATCACTCTATTTATGCAGAGTTTGAGAAGACCCAAGCACCAACAACAGAGGCGCCAACAACCCAGGCACCAACAACCCAGGCGCCGACAACCCAGGCACCGACAACCCAGGCACCGACAACTCAGGCACCGACAACTCAGGCACCGACAACTCAGGCGCCAACAACCCAGGCACCGACAGAGGCGCCTACGGAAGCCCCAACAGAGGCACCGACAGAAGCTCCAACAGAAGCTCCTGTTAGTGAGGATACTGAATCGCAGAGTAGTGATGATACAGAAGGATAATTAAATTAAAAGAACTAAGCGTTCTCTTAGTAAGAGACACTTAGTTCTTTTTTATTTTGAAGTCGTTTTAATGTATATTGCTTTTATATTAGTATTGTTTTATTTTGATATATACAATCCTATTGTAGAGTTTAATTCTTAGTCATCTTAGGTGAAAAGATAAGGGATGCGATATAAGAAAAGATTAGTGCTGCGGAGCTTCCTACAGCAGCTGCGGTAAAACCACCCTTGAAAAGTCCCAGTAATCCGAATTCATCTATAGATTCTCTCATTCCCTTCCAAATGTTGTAGCCAAAGCCTGTGAGAGGAACTGATGCTCCTGCACCTGCAAAATCAAGAAATGGTTCATAAATTCCGATTGCTCCAAGAACAACACCGGTACATACTAGTAAAACCATTACTCGACCTGGCATAAGCTTTGTGTTATCCATTAAAATTTGTGCTAATACGCAGATTATTCCACCTATGACAAATGCTTTAATATATTCCATTGTATATCTCCTTTTTTAGTTGAATTAAAATTAAACGACCAAATATTTATGCTTCAATAATTAGTGCATGAGCTATACCGGGGATGGTCTGCCCCTCGTTGTAGCTTACAGTTGAAAGCAAAGCACCGGTTGGTACAAATAGGATTTTCTTCCAGGTGCCATTTTCTACGTTGTGGAGAATGTATCCTGCAAGTGTTACAGCACAACAACCACAGCCGCTTCCACCACTGTGAGTATCCTGCTTTTCGCAGTCAAATATTTCCACACCACAATCCATGTGCTTGTCTCCGATTTCAACGTTGTTATCACGTAGAAGTTTGATTAATATTTCGCTTCCAACCTTACCTAAATCTCCAGTTATAATCTTATCAAAATCATCAGGCTTCATAGATAAATCCTCTAAGCACTGATATATGACATCAGCAGCTGCAGGAGCCATAATGGCACCCATGTTCATGTTATCAACTACTCCATAGTCAACGATTTTACCTGTGGTTACCGCAGAAATCTTAGGATATCCACTCATTATATTTATGTCAGTGGTGCTACTTACTACAAATGCACCGCTACCGGTTACTGTCCAGGTAGCACTAAGAGGTCTTTGATTTCCATACTCTAGAGGAAATCTGAATTGCTTTTCAGCGCTACCATAATGACTGCTTGTTACAGCTAACGCATTATCTGCATAACCGGCAGCAACCAACATAGCGGCTAGGGATAAGCCCTCTCCACAGGTTGAGCAGGCGCCATATAAGCCAAACAAAGGTATGTCAAAGCCCTTTACGCCAAAGGTTGTACCGATAAGCTGCCCTAATAGGTCGCCACCAAGGATATATCTTATATCATCCTTGCTTAGTCCTGATTTGGAGATGGCAGTCTGTATGGCTCGTCTAACCATTTCAGACTCCCCTTCCTCCCAGCTGTTCATGCCGAATGTTGGGTCAGGTTCTATTTGATCATAAAAGGATGATAGAGGCCCTTCACCCTCCATCTGACCAACTATACAGGCTCTGCTTACAATGGCAGGTGGGTTGGTGAATTTGACAGTTTGCTTTCCAATGGACTGCTTATTTATATTATAGCTGTTATTATTACCGGAGGCTTTCCCGGCGTTTTTGTTAGTAACTTCAGTTTTATCTGTTCTCATAATATCCTCCTACATAATTCCGGTTACTGTCAGTATCCAGTAGATAAGACCGGTTATAAAGCCTGTCAATATACCGAATAATATAACAGGACCTGATATGGTAAATATTTTCACACCCTTACCGAATACCTCACCTTCCTTCTGGTATTCTATGGTTGGTGCAGCAACAGAGTTGGCGAAGCCGGTAATAGGAACTAATGCACCGGCACCACCGAATTTTGCTAGCTTTTTGTATAGATTAAATGCTGTTAAAAGTACACTGGTTAGTACTAGTAACACAGAGGTCCATGCACTGGCATCTTCTCTGCTTACATCAAAATTATTCATAAGTATATTGGATATAAATTGACCCAAGGTACATATGATTCCTCCTACTAAGAATGCGTTGATGCAGTTTTTAAAGCAGTTATGCTTTGGTGTAACTGCCTCCACATATTGGTTGTATTCCTGATTAGTTTGTTTTGCTTTCAAAGGTAACTCCTTTCCTATATGCTAGGGCATATATAAAAATTGAATTAATGAACCGAAGGCTTTGCCCATGGCAACTGCCACTAGTACATAGGGCAGATAGCTACGTATGGAAAACCTTCTTGATAATATAGGGAATATACACAGAGTCTCGGCAAGTGCACCGGCTAGACAGCCTGTGAATATACCACCTATAAGATTGAAAAAACCATAACCTAAAGCGCCAAAGGGAATAGGGATTCGGTATAAGTCCACTGCATTTCCAAAGGTGACTCCAAGGATGATTAAAATCTCTATAACGTATCTTTTGTTAAGTGCTTTATATTTTTCTGATAGCTTTTCAAATACACCTAACAGCGTAATGAATGCCACATATCCTGCAGATATTGCACCCCCTGCAACAAAACAGAATACACAGAAGAGTATGCTTTTAATTAACATCTAGGGTTTTATTATTTCTAGTACTGTCTATAACGATGCATTTATTAACATCCTGCTCGTATAGACGCATCTGAACCTGGAGCGGCGTGGGGTCGTCGCCGAACTTCTTGTTAATTCCATGATTGAAGAATATTATCATGCCTATAGCAAGACCACTACAGTAGGAGGCAAGTCCTAAAGCAAATGTGGGTGTTAGCTCCCTAGTGTTATTACCTGTAAATAATATATACAGCCCCTCTAATAGACCTAATGTGCCGGAATCCTGATTGTAGGACATAATGGAAAATGCTGTTCCAAAAAAAGCTATCAGCATAAGCAGGAAAACCTTCGCCTTTTGAGGCATAAATCCCTTTTTTCGGCCACTGTCATAGTAGACTATTGTCTCAGAATTACCAATAGTTTCTATGGTCAGGTTGTTGAATTCCTGATTGATTATTTCTATAAGCTTCATAACAGTAACTACCTGCTGTGCCCTCATTGTGTCTGGCATATGTGTTACAGGAAGCTGTCTTACCCGGGTGTCTATGGTTTTATCCTTGCAAAATATGGTGGATATGTCTCCAATAGTCACATAAGGACTGTTTACAAGTATGCTTTGCTCTAGTGCGATGTATAATGTTTTTTCTTGTTGATTTTTATTCATAGCTTTATTTCCTCATATATGCTTTTTTGCTTTGTAATAGTATTGCTTATTTTGTTAAAAATATTTATGGTGTAACAAAGTAATCAAATCTGGCTTGTTTTGAAACATAAGCAATCCTTAACTATGGTACAAAAATTTGTTTAATTTTATATGCATATGTGATATACTTTACATTGGATTATGATGTAAAAATGCGGCATAAAAACATTGCGTTTTTGTGCTGGGTTGGGAGAAAAATATGAGCTTAAGTAAGGTTAGAGAGAAAATTAATCAGGTAGATGACAGTATGAAGCAGCTGTTTGATGAGAGAATGGAATGCTCCAATCTGGTTGCTGATATAAAGCTTAAGGACGCAGATAAGGTTTTTAAACCACTTAGAGAGAAGGAAATTGCTGAAAGGTTTTCAGGTGATAGGGAATATCTGG
>JAGALE010000303.1 GCA_017625335.1 Lachnospiraceae bacterium | reverse complement strand
GTAATATGTCTGAGAGGGGTGTACTGTGGATTATAAACAGCAGTGATGAGGTAGAAAAAGAATTTGTTAAGATTGTAAGACAGTTACCAATTTGTATAATACATATGAATACAAATAAAAATAATATGGTAGATGAATTTGAAGCATCAATAATACTAGATAACACATCTGATAAGTTCGAAATTCCTAAATACGGGGTTGTAACAGTAGGACAAACATTAGCTTATGAAGCAACTCAGAGGGTAGATGAACTTATATACAATGGAGAAACAAGAGGAGTTTATAGAGATAATCAATACAATAAAAATAAGGTTATCATAATGAATTCTACATTTGACGAGGTATTTATATATTGGAACCAGGATGTAATGTTTAGACCACATTTTAAATCTGATGCTAATAAGGTTACAATCCCAGTGCTGTTTATGCAGGTTATAGGATGGGATGATGAATATAAAAAACAATTAAACAATTTAATTGGACCAAATACACTATGGATTGATGCTGATAGTGATTTAAATTTAAGAGTACAATATAATAATATAGTAGTTAAATCTCTTGTAAAGGGAGTACAAACGAATAGAATACCTATAGCAATTAAAGATGGTGAGGTTGATAAGGAGATAATTAAAATGTCTCCTAATTATCAGTATAATTATCTGAATTATGACACAGAGGAATTAGTTTTTAATAAATTACAAGAATTAATAAGCAAAGATATTATTATGTGTCAAGATGGTAAGAGAGATAAATTAAATGAACTGATAATTAACATTATAATGTCTCTGGATAGACATATTATAAATTTGATTCAATCATTTGACTTTACTAAGCAAAATCCAAAATTAATAATTACTCAAGAAGGGACAAACACTATAAGTAAAGAAACAGCAATTATAGCAGCATTTCTTCATTTAATTGGCTTTGATGTGATTGTTTTTGTACCTACTAAATACAGAGGTATAGAGGGATATATTGATAGCAGAGTAATTCAGCAAGTAGAGTTAAGTAATACTAATTATGATAATCCTTATAAACTTAATATAAACAATAAAGAAAAAGATAAGACAGGATTATTCGGTAAATTATTTAAAAAGACATGAGAGGAGTTTAAATATGGCAATTGTAGTAGAGAAAACAAATCAGATGAACGCAACAAATAGTTTAGCAAGCGGATGTAAAAATACAGTAGTATTGGCTAAAGATCTTAATACAGCTATTGTTGAGACAAAACAAAATGATGTTATGGTGATGACTAACTGGAGAGATAATCGTAAGATGGAGTTAGTTAAGTCTGGTGAATTAGATAGACTAACATCCTTAATTAATGTTAATGAGCCACAGTCAATTATTGTATTTGGTAAAGAGCCTGCCATGGAATTAAGTAAATGTTCTGATGAGGTCATTAGAAAATATGATTCAACTCAGTTAGTTGAAACAACTAAACTAATGACTTCAATTACTAAAATCATGGATCAGATTGATGTTAGAGAGATTGAAAAAGACGAAACAGGACTATTTGGATTTGTCAAGAAGTTTAAGCATAACACATTAGACAAATTAGTTAACAAGTACAATACAATTGGAGCCAATTTAGAATCTATCTGTGTTGAATTGACAAAACATGATAGAGCACTTATGGACCAGAGTACAGACATTGATAAATTGCATGATGCATATGTAGAATTGTATCATAGACTTTGTGATTATATTATTGCAGGTGACCAAGCAATTGAGGAAGTAAATGAATATGTGACAAGCCTGAGTGCACAGGTTAATAATGGGGATACAAGTGCGGATACACAGATGATTCTTAATTCAGTTAATCAGGCTAAATTACAGTTAGAACAGAGAGTACAGGAATTAAGAACAGTAGAAACTATTGCTTTACAGTCAATTCCAGTTTTAGAATCATATAAGTTTAATAACTTAAATCTTTCTAGAAAGATTAATAGTGCATTTATTATTACAATTCCGGCATTTAAAGGTGCTATTTCTCAGGCAATTCTTCAGAAGCAGCAGAGACTGACAGCAGAGGGACTTGAGAAGTTTGATCAAAAGACTAATGAAATGTTATTAAGAAATTCTGAAAATGCTAGAGATAATATGGTAAAAATTACACAGCTTTCTACACAGCAGTCTATTAAAACAGAGACACTTCAGCAGTCCTGGTCTAATATTATGGATGGTGTAAATCAGGTTAATGACTTAATCAAAACAATGTCATCTAATATTGAAACAGAAAAACATGCTATTGAGGCAATGAATAGCAATTACATTACTCAGATAAGGGGTAAATAGCTATGAGTAAATTTAAAGTAAATGAGGAGAACAGGGCCAAGCTATGGTATCATATTAAATCAGATCTAATTAAGGATAAAACTGATGAAGATATTGAAGAAGTCATCTTAAATTTTAAGATTACAAATGATTTTAGTGTTGATTTACACTTGGTACACGATAAAACAGATGGAACTGTATACATATACACAAATGGTATGATTGATACGAATGTAAAACTTTTAAACTCTGAGTCTGATAGTAATTCAGTTGAAGTATTTATGATAACGAACATAGAGATGTTAAAAGTAAATAGTTTAGCAGAGTTAAATGAGATTAAGAGATTTCCTTGGTTAATATATTTCATATCAGATGCTTGTTATAACATTATATTAGGAACTAGAGAAATAAGTTATAATACAATAATACCTATTGATGGACAGTATTGGAATCAAACAAATTATCGTTGTGCAGCTGTTACTTCGTTGAGCAATGGGAAGGTAATAAGAGACCTTGGTAATGGGACTTGTGTGGAATTACTTCCATTACTAATGATGAAACAGAAAGAAATGGAACAATGCAGTGACTTACTGAATACTTTGATACAAGTAGATGCAATTTTGCAGTTACATGGCAACAAAACTTATCCAGATAGAGATTTAGTCAGTACAGAATTTAGTCGTACAATTACAGAGATACTGAGTGATAATTTAGGATAATATAAGGTAACTGAAGCAGAGTACAAGATTAATTTACTGTACTCTGTTTCAAACTCAAAGATATTATAAGGAGTAATTTTAATTTGAAGTTTACGAGTGCAAATATTGTACATAATTACTACAGATAAGGAGATAAACATGAAGAGTGTAGAGAATGTATTTTTAAAAATGGGGGATAAACTTACAAGGGAAAACAATTCAGAACTTAAGTTAATTTCATTTAAGGAAAAAGATAAACCAATAGAATATTATCTTGATACACTTTATAAAATTGATGGAGTACATATATTCGGGATAATTAGAAGGGTTTCAGATGATAAGAGGTACTTAATAGATGATAATTCAATCAGAAGATTAGGAGTGTTAGGATACATAAATAATGTAGTAATTACTACAACAAATAATACTATTAGGCATCATTTAAATAAAGTTAAAGCTATTGATGATATTAAAGATTACACAGATGTGCATATTAATACAGTAAAGAATGAGCATGAATTCAATAAACTTGTAGAAGAGTTAGAGGAAGAATTTAAGTACATTTGTGTAGTAGATGATAAAGATATAGAATGTATAAGTTGGCTGAGGTTAGAGCCATTTGGATTAATATTTGACCTTAGTGGAAATATAGCAGCCATATTAGCAAAAGATGAATTTAACGAATATACCATTGAACTCAAAGAGTTTAAAAGGATGTACAGACCAGAATATAATTTAGGTCATTTTTCTCCAAGAAGTCTTGCACCTAATTTTTCAAGAATACTATCATATAAAAGATTATCTATAGATGAATATAATAGAATATACCATAAACTTGGTGAATATCATTTAAGAAACTTTAAACTACATGAGAGTAAAGCATATTATACAGGACCAACTGAAAAAATAACAACAGATTTAGCTGAAGAGATTTTTTCATTGGACAATCTATACTATGCAATACCTAATCCAGAAAAATTTAAATCAAAATTAGATTTTGAGAGTAGTATGCATCATGCAGCTTATATGGGAAATACACTTTTTAATACCGAAAGATATACAGTAGTAAGTCTAGATGGTGTATATACAAACAGAGTTAAGAACTTACTATTAAAAAGATTTGATGAATTAAAGACTGGTATATATCTTAATAGTCATAAAGATATAGCAGATTATGTAGATAATATAATAGGGCATGACAAGGAGGAAGAATACGATTGGATTGTTTCAAGACTAGAAAAATTTGCAGAACTCTATAATCTTGGTGAATATGAAGATAAAATGATGAAAGAATTAGGGCTTAAGGTTGCAAATATAGACTCTATCTGTGATATAGATGAGAGAGAAGAGTATGTATTAGACAAGATTATAAATGAAAAAGCAGATATTAGCTTAGTTAATCAGGCTATGCATACACCTTCATTAGCTGAGGCACTTGATATATTTGGTTTAGATATACAACTAAATGAGATAGACAGTAATAATAAATTAAGTACAGTAGAAGATGATACTAATTCTATTACTAGTAATAATGTAACTACATGTATAGATGTGATTAATATAACAGATGATTCTAGTGTTAGATTAGAAGTAAGAAGCGAAGATAATGGAAATGTATGCATTTATATAGTTATAGATAATAAAGAGAATATAAGAATTGATGCATCTGAACAAAGCTATATAGACTATATTAAAAATGGTATGAATGATGAGGTTATTAAAAAACCTCTTAAACGTACACTTGCAATTCTACATAAATCAATTAATAATATTGATGCGATTCTTGACGAACTTATGTAAAATAGTTATTAAATATTGGTATCTCATTTAAAATGGTGTGAGATACCAATATTTATGCAGTTAAGTATAATAAGAATGTTAATTTAATTATATATTTGTGGAGTAAACTGCATATGGACAGATTATTAAATTTACAGTTAAAGGATTTAAAACCTTTACAGTTTATAGATAAGGTACACGTTCTATGTAATTGTTCATGTGGAAAACAGACAATAGTACATATAGATAATTTAGTGCATGGGGATATAACAAATTGTGGACATATACAAAATACTGTTGTAAATATAACAGGTAGGTACTTTGGGGAATGGTATGTTGACTCCTATGCAGGCGAACGACAATGGAATGTTATATGTTCATGCGGTTTCAAGGATATTAAAGATGGAGGAAAGCTTAGAAATGGGTATTCTAAGTCTTGTAAAAAATGTAGCAGATTGATTAATCTAGCCGGTAAAACTTTTGGAGAATTAGAGGTACT
>JAGALE010000030.1 GCA_017625335.1 Lachnospiraceae bacterium | reverse complement strand
TGATGAAAAGAATCACACTGTTGAATTTGTTATAGATTATGACAAGGAAGCTATGAAGCAGTATATTTCCAAGTCACAGTTTATGGATGAGTCAAAAATGAAGCCTTCTACAGACGCTAAGGTTGTAATGGAAGAGGGTAAGGTTTTAGTTGTTCCTGATGTAACAGGTACTGTACTAAATAAGGATAAGGTATATGAAACTGTTTTTACAACTCTTGATAGTGGTAGCATAATAGTATCCTTAGAGGAAAGTGACTGTTATATTCCTGCTGAAATCACTGTTGATTCAGAGATAATAAAAAAAAGCGCTGAAAATGCAGAAAATTTCTTAGCTATTGAAGCTAGCTATGACTTCTTAGGTAATATTTATACAATACCTAAGGAAGATTTATGTACAATGGGTTATCTGGATGCGGCAACAGGCGAGGTAAAGCTAAGCAAAACTAATATCGAGATGTACGCTCGTAATTTTGCTGAAAAATACACAACTGTTGATAAGAAGAGAAAATTTAGAACACATGATGGTATGCTTATTTATATTCAGGGAGAAGATGGATACGGTTGGGAGCTAGACCCTGATCAGGAAGCTGTAGAATTATACGAAAATATGTGTACAATGAAGAGCTTTACTAAAAAGCCTGCTACTATTCAGGAAGGCTATGCTTTTTGGGAGCTTAATGATATAGGCGGAAGCTATGTAGAGGTTGATTTAACTGATCAAAGAGTTTATGTATATAGGATGGATTTAGAGTATATGAGACTCCTTGTGTATCAGGTTATCATGATTGGTTACATAAAACCCCTGGTGGCCTTTATGATGTAACCTATAAGGATACATATGTTAAGCTTAGAGGTGAGGATTATGAATCTCCTGTTACATATTGGATGCCTTTTAATGGTGATATTGGTATGCATGACGCTACTTGGAGAGCAGAATCAGATTATACACCTGACAGATATACATGGGATGGTTCCCACGGATGTGTAAATCTTCCATTTGGAGCAGCTGCAAAGATTTATGATTTAGTAGAAACAGGCTCACCTGTTGTATGTTATTGGGAAGATGAAATTGAATTTGTTCCTGTTGGGGAAGACTAATTAAATAGAATAGGAAAATAAAAAAATTAGAATGGAAAAAATATTATTTCAAAAGCTTTTTGAAAACAGAATAGTAATGCTTGATGGCGCAACAGGAAGCAATTTGATGACTTGTGGTATGCCTGTTGGAGTGTGTACTGAAAAGTGGATACTTGATAATCCAAAGCATTTGATAAATTTACAAAGAGAATATATTAAATCAGGTACAAACATTCTATTAGCTCCAACCTTTACGGCTAATAGAATAAAGCTTGCAGAATATGGATTAGAAGATAAGGTCAAGGAAATAAATGAATCACTTGTCAAATTATCTAAGGAGGCTGTTGCTTTAGAAGGCCATCGAGGCTATGTAGCCGGTGATATAACTATGACTGGAAAACAGTTAAAGCCAATCGGTGATATGACGATTGATGCATTAATTGATGTATACAAAGAACAGGCTAAAGCACTTTATGAAGCAGGTGTTGATTTATTTATAGTTGAAACTATGATGAGCTTAGCCGAGGCAAGAGCTGCTCTTATTGCTATAAAGGATATATGTGATCTTCCGGTTATGGTAAGTCTTACCTTTAACGAAGATGGCAAAACATTATTTGGTTCTACTCCTGAAGCTGCAGTTGTTGTTCTTCAATCCTTAGGAGCTTCTGCAATTGGAATTAACTGTTCAACAGGACCTAAGGAGATGAAGCCTTTAATTAAGTCTATGCTTGAATATGCTAAGGTTCCTATATTTGCAAAGCCGAATAACGGTAAGCCTGAGCTAGTTGATGGAATTACTACATATGTTATGACTCCGGAAGAATTTGCAAAAAGTACAAGCGAATTAGTGGAGCTAGGAATTAATGCTGTTGGAGGATGCTGTGGTACTACACCAAAGCATATCGCTGCGTTAAAATCATTAATTAGAGGAATAACTCCACATGCAGTTAAACCAAAATATTCTAGTGTGTTATGTAGTGAGAGTAAGGTTGTTAATATTGATATTAATGGAACTTTTATGGTTGTAGGCGAGAGAATAAACCCTACAGGTAAAAAGAAGCTTCAAGAAGAGTTAAGAAATAATTCTTTTAGTCTTGCTTTGTCTATGGCTGAAGAGCAGACAAGTAAAGGTGCGGCAATTCTAGATGTTAATATGGGTATGAATGGCATCGATGAATGTGCTATGATGGAAGAGTTAATTTATGAGCTTCCCGCAGTCACAGATTTACCATTATCTATAGATTCAAGCTATATAGAAGTAATAGAAAGAGCCTTAAGAGTTTATTCAGGAAGAGCAATAATTAATTCTATCTCATATGAGGAGAGTAAATGCAGACCACTGATGAAAATTGCTGCCAAATATGGTGCAATGGTGATTTTGTTACCACTTTCAGATAAGGGTTTACCTGAATCACTAGATGAAAAAAAGGATATAATCAATAAGTTAATAGTTATTGCTCAGGAAGAGGGTGTTCCAAAAGAAGATATAGTAATAGATGGCCTGGTAACAACGGTAGGGGCCAATAAGCTTGCTGCTTTGGAAACCTTAGAAACTATAAGATATTGTAAGGAAGAGCTTAAATTACCGACAATTTGTGGATTATCAAATATATCATTTGGATTACCTGAAAGAATAAATATTAATACAGCATTTTTAACTATGGCAATAGCAAATGGTCTTACAATGGCCATATGTAATCCCGATCAATCAACTCTTATGAATGCAGCTTTGGCATCAGATCTATTACTTGCTAAAGATAACTCAGATAATAATTATGTTGAAAATGTTGTATCTGTTACAACTGAAGCAGTTATAAATAATTCATCTCTTAGCATTGAAAGTGGTTCTGTCATATTCAATGATGTGGTTAAAGGGAATAAAAGTAGTATTGAGGCGCATGTAAAATCTGCTTTAGAATCCGGACAGAAACCTCAGGACATTATTGATAATGAACTTATACCTGCTGTAACAAAAGTAGGCAAGCTTTTCGAGGAGAAAAAATATTTTCTTCCTCAGCTTATTGCAGGTGCTACAGCAATGGATATTGCAATTAATTATCTTACGCCATATCTTAGTGCTAATAAATCAACCAAAACAAAGGGAACTGTTATTATGGCAACAGTTGAAGGTGATATACACGATATAGGTAAAAATCTTGTTGTGTTAATGCTTAAGAATTATGGTTACAAGGTGATTGATTTAGGTAAGGATGTAAAGAAAGAGGTAATAATTGATACTGCTATTAATGAAAAAGCAGACATTATTGGTCTTTCAGCTCTTATGACTACTACTATGATGAGAATGAAGGATGTATGTGATGAGATAAAATCAAGAAAGCTTCCTTTTAAAGTTATTATTGGTGGAGCAGTTGTATCACAGAGCTTTGCTGATGAAATAGGAGCAGATGGATATTCTGATGATGCAAATGAAGCAGTTAAGGTTGTAGAAAAATTATTATCTAAATAAATCTAGATAATACATTGACTTGACATTAACACGTTAAAAGATTAAAATAAAAAATAGCGAATTTTTGAGATACATGTTGAAAGGTGGATACTATTATGAAAAAAATGGTGTTATCATTATTGGTTGATAATACTTCCGGTGTATTAAGTAGAGTTTCCGGAATGTTCAGCCGTAGAGGATATAATATTGACAGCTTAACAGTTGGTGTTACTGAGAACCCTCAGTATTCCCGTATGACAGTTGCTGTCAGTGGAGATGACAGAATTTTAAGTCAGATAAAGAAGCAGCTTCTTAAGCTTGAGGATGTTATTTCTATTACAGAGCTTAAGGATGGTGAGTCTGTATGTAGAGAGCTTGTTCTTGTTAAAATTAAGGCTTCTACAGAGGAGAGACAGCAGATTATTTCTTTAGCAGATGTGTTTAGAGCTAAGGTTGTTGATGTATCTAAGGATTCTGTTATGTGTGAAATCACAGGTAATGTGTCTAAGATTGAAGCATTTATCTCACTTCTTGATGGATTTACTATTGAGGAGATGGTTAGAACAGGTCTTACAGGACTTACAAGAGGTCATATTAAGGCAGAGGACTAATCTGATTATTAATTTGAGGGTAATTACTTACTGCAAAAGTAATACTTATATATTTAAAGATATTCTAGGGAGGAATAAAAATGGACGCAAAGATTTTTTATCAGGAAGATTGTAACCTATCTATTTTAGATGGCAAGACAATCGCTATTATCGGTTATGGTAGCCAGGGACATGCTCACGCTCTTAACCTTAAGGACTCAGGATGTAATGTTATCATCGGTCTTTACGAGGGAAGTAAGTCATGGGCTAAGGCAGAGGCACAGGGCTTTAAGGTATATACTGCAGCAGAGGCTGCAAAGCTTGCAGATATTATTATGATTCTTATTAACGATGAGAAGCAGGCTGCTATGTACAAGAACGATATCGAGCCAAATCTTGAGGCTGGTAACATGCTTATGTTTGCTCACGGTTTCGCTATTCACTTTAACCAGATTATCCCACCAGCTAATGTAGATGTTACTATGATAGCACCAAAGGGACCTGGACATACTGTAAGAAGTGAGTATCAGGCAGGTAAGGGTGTTCCTTGTCTTATCGCTGTTCATCAGGATGCTTCAGGACAGGCTCAGGATAAGGCATTAGCATATGCTCTCGGTATTGGTGGAGCAAGAGCTGGTGTTCTTGAAACTAACTTCAGAACAGAGACTGAGACAGACCTTTTCGGAGAGCAGGCAGTTCTTTGTGGCGGTGTTTGTGCTCTTATGCAGTGTGGTTTTGAGACTCTTGTTGAGGCTGGTTACGACCCAAGAAATGCATACTTTGAGTGTATCCACGAGATGAAGCTTATTGTAGACCTTATCTATCAGTCAGGCTTTGCAGGAATGAGATACTCTATTTCTAATACAGCTGAGTATGGTGATTATATTACTGGACCAAAGATTATCACTGAGGATACAAAGAAGGCTATGAAGAAGGTTCTTAAGGATATCCAGGATGGTACATTTGCTAAGGACTTCTTACTTGATATGTCACCAGCAGGCGGACAGGCTCACTTCAAGGCTATGAGAAAGCTTGGTGC
>JAGALE010000302.1 GCA_017625335.1 Lachnospiraceae bacterium | reverse complement strand
TATTCCTATCCTTATTTTTGATTTTATATCTCCCTGCAAATGATTATCTCTTAAGAATGATGAGCATTCTTGATTGCCTATCTCTTCTATCTTAGTTTCTCTTCCATATATTATTTTTTTATGATCGTTTAGTACATTTTTTAAATATGTCAGTATTCTATCTTTATTTTTAACATATTCGTATTCAAATATGTGTATAAGTCTTATTCCTTTTTTGGCACATTCTATTGTTTTATTCTGATGGTATAATACATCTTTACTTACTTCATTATGCCAATAGTCTCCGTTAAACTCTATTGCTACTCTTTTAGATGGAATGTATATATCTAATTCTTTACCATTTCCTAATATTTTTCTATTATGCTTATCTATACTTAACCCTAATTCATTTTCTATAAATTCGGCTATTTCCATTTCTTCTTTGCTGGACCCTGAAGAATGATCTATCATATAATCTAAATTGTATAATTGTATGTATCTGTATGTATTACTATAATTTATTCCAAGCTTAATACTTAGTTCAGATATTGATATTTTTTCACATCCTGCTATATCTTTTATAAAGTCTGCTAAATCTTCTTTGGAATTTAGTGCTTTTAATTGTTTATCTGTTCTACATCTACCAAGATATTTATCTTTAGCTGACCTCATTAACTTATTTTTATTACACCCACAGGATTGATAGCTACCATTTCTTAAATTTGATCCCTCTACTTCAATGTCATTTTCACAAATATTACAATGACATTTATATTTATCATACCCTATATATTCTATTACTTCAAGACTACCGAATTTCCTTCCAGTCAATTCTTTTCTCTTTCTCTCTCGTAAACATCCACAAGAAGATATATTTCCTTGTCTTAATCCAGATATATAATGTTCAACAATATTACCACATTTACATCTACATATACAAAGTGCTCCTCTAACATCTATTACTTCTAAATCACCGAAGTGTGTTCCTATTAATTTCTGCATTTCCACATCTTTAAAATGATTACATGTTATTCCTCTTCCCCTTCGGATATCCCCTCCAGCCATTATCTTTTCAGCTGAGCATTTACACCTACATCTATACCTGCCTCTTCCTACACTTTCAAGTACTTCTATATCTTTAAATATATTACCTAATAAGTCTCCCTTGAATTGTCCACCACGTTTTCTTTTTAGTTCAATGCTCATTTTATATCTCCTTATTGTTTTAACTAACATAGGGTTCTTACTTAATTAAGAACCCTATGTATTAATCTTTCTATTCTTCTGTTTTGTTTGAATTTATCTGCTTATCTATCATTGTACCTAAGTTTGCTTCATTTTTATTTACAGATTTAACTTTCTTTTCTTTCTTTAATATTAACTTAATACATATAACTGCGATTGCTATTAATATTATCATTGGTAAGAAAGCTACTAATGAAAGTCTTGCTAATGTAAGTATAATTCCCTGAATTAATTCAACCAATGCTGTCCAAGAATCTTTAAATGCTTCAATTAGTTCTTTACCAAATGTCTTTGTTACTGGTTCTACTGTAGTGTATTCACCAACTTCTTCTATATCAATATTAATATATGAATACATAACACCTAAATCAATGTACATATTAGCTGATTCAAGTTTTTCTATCTCATAACATACTTGCTCTATTGAATTCTCTAATTCAATTATTTCTGTAACTGTTGCTGCCTGTCCTAATAAACTTTCTAGTCTATCTCTTTTTTCTTTAAGAGTTCTTAATCTTGTTTCATTATCTCTATATGTTGAACTTAAATTTTCAACAGTTGAATTCTTTGAAACTACATGTCCAAGTTCACCAGTTCTGTTAACAAATTCATGATATTTTGTAGAAGGTATTCTCAGACTCAATTCTGCTCTCTGACAAGCACTTGGTCTATAATCGTCCATATACCAGTCATAACTATTATTTCCATAGTATTCACTCTCAATAATTATACCATATTCTTTAATTAATTTAGTTAACAATTCTTGAGTTTCAACAAAATTCTGTGTTTCTATATCTATATCACATGTATAGATAAGCTTGTCATCTAGTAGCTTAACTGCATCATTATCTTCTGTTTCCATATCTACATCAGTATTTTCTTCTTCATTACCATAGTCATCATAGCTATCTTCAACATAATCATTTGGTTCTGACTTAGATTCGCTGAAGTCATTTACTACTCCAAATCCAGCAGCTGACTCAACGTCTGCACTGATACTAAACCCATCATCTGAATTAATTGCTGAACCAACTTCTGAATAGCTACCTCCTGAGCTACCACAACCTGTAACCAACATACTAACTGCTAAACACATCATTAATAATGTGTTTAATTTGAATCTTTTCATGTATATACCTCCTACATTAAAATTAAATAATAAATTATCAATACATTATATTCGAAGCTATATTAGTAGTCATTAAATATAAAATCAGGACAGCAACCTCTATAATAATTACTGCCCTGATTTTATATTATTGATGTTTAATCACATGACCTAATTCATATTCCCATTGTCTGTATGACTTACCCTCTATATATCTTCCACCCACTTTGCTTTCTATCTGCATTATTGTTTGAGCTAAAATTTTTCTTAGCAATGGATGGTCATGATACTTAATTGTAAGTTGCCTTGCATCCTCTAATAGTTCATTCCAAGATTCATCAGTATTACTATCATTGTGATGTTTTAAGAAGAAGTTATATGTATCAGACCAAATGTATTTTTCTATTCCATTATACTTAACTGCCATATTTATCTATTCCCCATTAGTTACTTCATTAATATTCTCTATTTGATTAGATACATTATTAATACTCTGTAGTTCATCAAGTGTTGTTATGTTATCAGGTTGTTTAACAGGCTGCTTATATGCTGTTTCAAGCTCAGCTGACATTGAATCATATAATCTTTTACTATATATTTGAGATATTAAGTCCTTAGCTTTAAAGTATAAGTTTACTTTTGTACTGTGATAACTTACTTTATCATACTCCAACTCTAACAAATCATTTATATACACCCTTGCACTATCTGCTAATATATGATCTTGTCTGTAATCAGCTACTGTATAATTTTCTGATATAACCTCATCATCATCTCTTCCTGGTAAGTATTCATTCCATTCAAGTGCTCCAACATTACCTTGAAGAACGTTTTCTTCAAATTTCTTATTATCAGACGTATCTGTTACATCTAATACACCAAGCATTGCACTTTTCCATATATCTGCTGGATAAGTTCCTCCATATAAATTATCTAATTCTCTAGGTATATCATACCCTACCCAAACTGCTAAACTGTAATAAGGTGTAACTCCACAGAACCAACCATCTTTTCCTCCATTTGTTGTTCCTGTTTTT
>JAGALE010000301.1 GCA_017625335.1 Lachnospiraceae bacterium | reverse complement strand
AGCAGTATGCATGGATAGAAACGAAAATAAGAAGCAATGTATTTTGATTGAGGTATAATAATGATTAGAGAAGTATCGTTAAATGATATATCGGATGGAAGAACCTACACTGAGAATGATATGGTTAAGGCTGACACGGCTGGTTGTGAAGGTTGTCATAAATGCTGTACGGGAATGGGCTGCTCCATAGTATTGGACCCATATGATGTGTGGCAGATAAAGAACGGTCTTGGTAAAAGCTTTCAGGAGTTACTTAATGATGGCAGTATAGAGCTTAATATGGTGGATGGTCTTATTCTTCCAAATCTTAAGATGGGTGAAGATGAGAGATGCGCCTTTTTGAATGAAGAGGGTAGGTGCTCTATACATAGTTTGAGACCTGGGATATGTAGAATATTCCCTTTGGGTAGAATCTATGAAAATGGTGATTATAGATATTTCCTGCAAAAGGACCAGTGTGTTAAGGAAAATCGCGCCAAGATAAAGCTTAAGAAGTGGATTGATATTGGTAACATTTCGGAGAATAGAAGATTTATCAATGAGTGGCATAGCTTTATAAAGATGGTGGGCGAGAAGAATATAAACCTAAGGAATAGTGGACGTGGAGAAAGTATAAATGATATAGCTATGTATGTGTTAAATGAATTCTTTGTATCCGAACTTATTACAGAAGAACAATCAAAGGTTGTTGACGAAGGATTGTTTTATATGATAATAATGAATAAGATTGATAAAGCAAGTAAGGTTATAGATACTTTGGGATAAATTATACATGGTTTACATAATGTCACAATACCGAAGTTTAAAATATTATTTAGATAATATAAATATAGCGAAAAGGAGATATATTATGCTTGGAATTATAGGCGCAATGGATGAAGAGGTAAGTAAGCTTAAGGAAGTGATGTCTGATGTACAAATAATGACTAAGGCATCTATGGATTTTTATAAGGGTACCATAAGCGGCAAGGATGTTGTTGTGGTTCGCTCCGGAATTGGCAAGGTCAACGCAGGAATATGCACTCAGATATTGATAGATTGTTATGGGGTTGATGTGGTGATAAATACAGGAATTGCAGGCAGTTTGAATGCGGCCATAGATATAGGTGATGTGGTTCTTGCAACAGATACATTACAACATGATATGGATGCTACAGGCTTTGGCTATAAGCCTGGCGTTATTCCGAGAATGCCGGAGTCAACATTTGTGGCGGATGAAATGCTTAGAAAGCTTGCTAAGGAGTGCTGTGAGAGAGTGAATCCGGATATTAAGGTTTTTGAAGGAAGAGTGGTAAGCGGAGATCAGTTTATATCAGACAAAGCAGTAAAGGAAAGGATCACTTCTCAGTTTGCTGGCTTTTGCACAGAGATGGAGGGAGCGGCTATAGCACAGGCAGCATATCTTAATAACATTCCATTTCTTATTATAAGAGCTATATCTGATAAGGCAGATGACAGTGCTACCGTTGATTATCCAACCTTTGAGGCAAAGGCTATAGATAATAGTGTAAAACTAATGAAGGAAATGATTGCAAATTATTAAATGTTATATTAAGCAACACTTGATTAGTGATTTAGATTGAATAATTTAGAAAGGTAAACCATAATTTGAAATGGTAGGTATAAAAATGGAGAAAATAGCAAGCTTTACCATAGACCATACAAGACTATTTCCTGGAATCTATGTATCGAGAAAGGACAATGTGAATGGCAATGTAATTACAACCTTTGATTTAAGAGTTACTAGACCGAATTATGAGCCTGTAATGAATACAGCTGAGATTCATACCATAGAGCATTTGGCAGCAACGTATCTTAGAAATCATGAAGATTACAAGGATAAGACTATTTATTTTGGCCCTATGGGATGTAGGACAGGATTTTATCTGCTTCTTGCAGGAGACTATGAGTCAAGGGATATAGTTGGACTTATGATAGATATGTTTAAGTTTATTAGTGAGTTTAATGATGATGTTCCTGGCGCTAGCGCAAGAGATTGTGGAAATTATCTTGATATGAATCTTCCTATGGCAAAATACGTGGCTAAGAAATACTTAGAGGATGTACTTGTTAATATTAGTGATAATCAGCTTATTTATCCTGAATAGAAAGCTTATCTAGAGTAAAAGAGAATGTGCTTTGAGTTTTGAAGTGCATTCTTTTTTGCTTTGCAATGACAATGACTTGATTAGATTTGAGCTTGTACTAAAATCTAATTGGTGAATGTCTAGCGCTGAGTATACTGTGAAGAGTATTTGTTAAAACTAAAATTTGGTAAAAAATAAAGATAATTTATAATCAAATATGTGCCGATATATAATTTAAGGCATATATTTTGTAATAAATAATCATAAAAGTACAAAATAGGCTATTTTATCAAAAAAAACACCTATATTTTGTGTAAAATAGTAAAAAACTATTTTAATTTACAAAACAATATGCTAGAATTGTAAAGTAGTATGAGTAATTATGGGTAAGTGTAATTATTTATACATTTATTTGATTTTTACATATTAATTATAGAAGAAAGACCTTAAGAAAGGGATGAGAGGTGTGCAAATGAATTTCAAAGACAAAATCACAAAAAAACTTCTTGAAACTGGTAAGAAGCATAGGTTGTTGGTTTATCCTACCCTGGCTTTGGTAGCAGTTATTACAGCTATATCACATGCAGTGTATTGGGGCAGAGGTAATGGCAAACGTTTCGTAGCATCGGCTATGATTATGATTATGCTCTTTACACAATCTCTATTCCTTACTTCATCTGCGAATGTTGAAACAGAGGAGGGTCAAAGTGGAGAGACTACAGAGGTAGTTGTTGATATATCAGATATATCGGAACCAACAGATAATGGTGATATTACCGTTATTGATGCAGATTTACCTGATGCTACCACTGAAGCCGTTACAGAAGCCACAACAGAGACTTCAGGTATGGAGATTATTAATCCTGATGAACTAAATCAGATAAAAGAAGATAATTTTGAACAGACAACCTCTACAGAGGAGTACTACACAACAGAGGATGTAGATTTATCAGAAACAACAGAGAATGGAGTTACTGATGACGAGATAGTGGAGAATGGCGTTGATAATAACGACACAACAGAGACTGGTGTTGCTAATGATAGCACTACAACAACTGTATCAGACAGTCTTGTTCAGGATGGTGTAGATGGTGCGACACAGCAGACAACAGATGAAGCTAATGTTGGAGAGGTAGTACAGATTACTAATTCTCAGGTTGGTTTAAATGGAGAAGAAAACCAACAGACTAATATAATACATATATATAGAGTAGATGAAAACAATACTCAGATGGGGACAATTGCCCTTACTTGGACAGATAATTTTACGGTGATTGATGAAAATACAGTTGAATTTAAACTTCCTACAAAGGATTCAGTTTTAGCTGCCTATGTTGGTACAAATCAAAAAGCTGAGCATTTTGAGATTAATGGTTTGTATAAGGAGCAGGATTGTTCGGGAGTTGATTATTCTAATGGTACACTTAGAGTTACTAAGAACGACAGTGGTAATTACAATGTATATTGTAAGATTACAAGAGTGACATATCCTGTACAGATTAGCGTTAATGGAAAAACTGTTGTAGATGAGGCCGAGGTTGGTTCCTATAAAACTATAGGTTGTATTAATCCTAAAGCTACTTATACAGTACCGGCTAAGACAGCATCAGTATTTTCTACATGCGAGGGCGGAGGCGCTTATGCATGGGGTAAGAATTATGCAGGATTGAGCTATGGTGGAGTGGATTATACCATAAAGGACGGTGTAGCACCAACTATCACAATATCAGATGTATCGGCTAATGCATCTGCTGTTGATATGACTGCTGTGTGGACTAATCAGGTGGTTGAGGTTTATTATGATTTTGTAAGTGCATCAGATACTCATATTACTATTGAGGGTGATCAGACAACAACAAAAAAATACAGTTATGATGATGCAGAGGTTGTTCCAATAACTAGTGCGGAGCTTAAAACTACTAACGAAGGTTATTATCTGAGTGGTTGGTCCATTGATGGCTCAGCTACAGTAAAATATGCTGCTGATGGAACAAAGATTAATTCGGCAGATTTGGTTACAAATGGCACTGATATTACATTAGATCCTAATATGGCTGGTAAGACACTTACTGCAGTTTGGGCATATAAGAACAATACATTGGTTGCTACCGGAGATGGAGTGGTAACTAAAGGTGATACGGTTACTGTAACAGGAACATATGGTGATAATGTTAATTCTGTGATTTCAGCAGAGTATCTTCAGGAAGGTAAGCCAAACTTTAGCTTAGCAATAGCTGATACAGATATAGTTAATGTACTTCAGACATATGGTGTTGAGATTAAGGCTAATACGTCTGATAACGGAAATGTTACATCATACAGCGTATCAGGAGATCTTGATAATGTTACAGATCCTGCGGGAGTTGTTATTAATATGACTCTTACAGATCATAATAAGAAGGCAGGAGAACAGACCTTCCCTTGTAAGCTTGTTATAGTATCAAATCAAAAAGAAGTATCATTAAATCCTGCTACTATCAAGCATAACAATAACGATGGAGCTCCTAAGAAGGAGTACGATGGTAATAAGAACATCAAGATTAATACAAAGGCGGATGTAACTGAGAAGGTTGGTAATGACGATGTTTATGTAACATTTAAAGAGGATGCAACCTTAGATGATGAAAATGCCGGAACAGGTAAAGCAATTACTATTACCGATGTTAAGCTTGAAGGTGCTCAGGCAGGTATGTACAAGCTTAAGGATTTGACAGAAGGAAGTACAACTCTTCGAGTTGAAGGTGTTGCTGCAGTTACAAGAATAGCTGTTTCTGTAAAGGTTAGTCTTGTTGAAGGACAGAGTGATTCTATATTATTTGGAGAACCTACTCCAATATATACAGTTGATTTAGTTGATGCATCTGTTTTAGAGAAAAATGATTTAGACAGATACAATGCATGTAAAACGGTTGCTGCAAAGGAAGCATTTATGAAGCAGTATATTGGATTTACAGGTGCATGGAATACAACAAGAACTTTGTATAGTCCTGCAGGTAAGTATACTATTACAGCAGCATTTAGTGATGCAAATGTTAATTATTCTGTTGGAGTAAATGGATGTTCCAGTGAGTTCACTGTTGGTAGAGAGAGTGGGGATGATAAGTATAAGCTCAGTCCTGAGCCAGTTAATAATTATTATCCAAGCTTAACAATTACTGCTACCGGAGGAAAATATGACCAGATAAGATTAATTAGTGATGGCGCAGATATTGCTGAAGGCTCAAATCCATCTGAGGTTAATGGTATGTTTGCTCCATCAGTGACAATTACTAAGGATATGACCAATGGAACATTAATGTTCCAGATGCTTGATGTGGATACAGGAGCAATTACAAAGCCTGTTACACTTACAGGAATCAACATAGATGGTTCAGGTCCTACACTTGTTGGTTATTCAGTATCTCCTAATGTAACTTATTTTAATGAATTTGGTTTCGGCGCATATTATCATGCCCAGAATATAGATGGTACATTAGTAGAAAGTGTTGATATAACCTTTGAGTATAAAACTGATGATAGCCAATGTGATAAGTTGATATATTACTTCGCTGATGAAGACGGAAACATAAAGAGTGAGTTTAATGGTGAGATTAAGCTTAACAAGAATGCTATGACTAATAATTATACCGGAACAGTTACTATAGGTACTGGTGTATCAGGTCAGCTTGTTGTATATGCAGTTGATACAACAGGTAATCCATCAGGTCAGAGTAAGGTGAAGCTTAATGAGGCTGTTAATTTCATAAAGGAAGGTCAGTCAGCAGCAAATTATTATGAGTGGATGATAGAGAACACTATTAATTCGGCAGATATTGTTGTAACTGATTTAAATGGTAACGGAACAACTCCTAATGAGTGGTACAACGGACTTAATTTTAATGTACTAGCTGTAGATTCAGATAGTGGTGTTAACAGAATTACTTGGAGTATAACTGATCCTACAGGAACAGTTAACCCTGTAACAGAGAATGCTCATGATAGCGTATCAATGGTTATTGATCAGACAAAGAAGGGCGAAGCAACAGCATATGGAAAGCTTACCGCATATGACTTTAATACATCAGTAGCTGGTGAGGACGCACTTGTTGGTGAATATTATGTAAGCGCAGTATTATATGATAATGCAGGTAATAATGTTGCTCTTGAGCAAAAGGGACCATTCTTATTTGATGGTAAAGCTCCAAGAATAGAATGTGATGATTATGAAACTGAAGGAGATGAGTATCTCTCAGGAGTAGTATTCGAATTTGATGTAATAGAAGCAGATAATGAAAGTGGAGTTGCGTCTGTACAGTTATACTATGATACAGAAAGCGACGAAACACTTCTTGGTAATTGGGGTCCACAGGATGGATACTCAAAGGAAATTAAGGCTAATGGAACATACATTGTAGTTGCAACAGATGTTGCAGGTAATGTGTCAAGAAAAGAAGTAACATTTAGTGGAATATCTGATGTAGTACCGGAGACACCAATAATTAATGTTGAAGGTATTGTTGGAAATAATGGATGGTACAAGGAAGAACTTCCAACTGTTACAATACTATCGCAGGATACAACTAGTGATGGTGTTCCTGTAACTACTACATATAAGCTCACAGTTGGAGGAAATCAGATTCAGGCTAATGTTGATAGTGAGGAAGAAAAAATCAACATTACAAGTGAGGGTGAAATCCTTATTGAGGCTTGGAGTAAGAGTAAGGCAGATTGTTTAAGTGACACAGCAACTGAGACTGTTAAGATTGATATTAATGGTCCGGATATAACAATTGTGGATTCAGCAGTTGATGAAAGTGGAAACACTTTAATCAAATTCACAGTAACAGATAATGTTAGTGGCGTTGATGTAGATGAGGTATATGTTAACGGAGAAGCCATTAAGGTTACTGAAGAAAATGGTGTTGTTACTGGAAGCTTTGTTGCTGATAATAACCAGACATACAGCATTGTGGCTAAGGATATAGCTGGCAATGAATCAGATGCTACTGAATTTGCTCCTCTTAAACTACAGGTAAGTCCTATAATTAATATTACACCTAATGGTGCTTATATTGATGCTAAGGTTATAGAAGGAACATATCCTATATCTGATTGTTATATAGCATATAAAAAGGCTAGTGATAATGATTATGACACAGCATTAAGCAACAAGCATAATCAGGATTATGGTGTAAGTATGGATTACACATTCAGAAATCTTACTCCTAATACTGTATATGACTATAGAGTATACGCAATAGCATCAAACTCTAATGAGGTGCAGGTTGTTGAGGGAAGCTTCAGAACAGCAGATATTAATTCTACAGCTACAGTATATGGTAGTGTGAAGTATGCAGATGACTTAGCTGAAGCTTATAAGACATA
Source organism: Lachnospiraceae bacterium (assembly GCA_017625335.1). Taxonomy (GTDB): domain Bacteria; phylum Bacillota; class Clostridia; order Lachnospirales; family Lachnospiraceae; genus Coprococcus_C. Next base: position 678 of record JAGALE010000301.1, on the reverse strand, counting down.
TCCTTTATATGTTGCCCTCTATGATGCTAATACTGTAATAGCAGGTGTTCAGTTAGAAAAACCTGAGGATACAGAATACATCTTCAAGAATGTTGCAGATGGAAACTATAGAATAGTAGCTTCAAATGGTATGTTAAGTGAGGTAAGCACTGTTACAGTATCAAAGGGAGGTATTTCATATCCAAAGGACTACGCTACTAAGGGTGGAGTACATTTTGTATTAGATGGACTTAGCACAGACGTTGTTGTTGAAGATAATTCAATCAATATTACTGCAGATGGTCTTGAAAAGATATATAATACAGCACTTTATAATGGTAATGTAACTGATGAGGATTTAGAGGTTGTTGCAGCAGGTGGTACTGTTGATATTACTCTTTATGCTAGTTACATGAACGTAAGTAGTGTAGATAAGAATACAGAGAGTATATTTGCTAATAAGATTGGCAAGAATGGAATTATTGAAAGATATATTTCACTTCATGTAGTCAAGGAAGTTAGGGATGTAGATGGTAAGCTGGTTAATGGTACACCAACTAACATAACAAGACTTGCAGAGCCTGTAACAATTTCATTCCCACTTGGAGAATTATCAGGCCAGAAGATTTATGTGGCATCGGTTCATCAGAGTGGAGATAATTATACTTACATTAATTGGGCAGGTTCAGATGTTACCTT
>JAGALE010000300.1 GCA_017625335.1 Lachnospiraceae bacterium | reverse complement strand
CGACATAGTTTAATCCATCATTCATCTTGATGAAGATGATAAATAAAATTAAAGTACAAAAAATACAAATAACTTTAGAAAGTGATTTGCGTGTGTTCAATTATTTTCCCCTTTCGTAAGTATCAATAGATAAAGGTAAATGTTTCATAGTGGGTATCCCTCAAAATAAGCATCATCTGTTTTTGGGGTTTTGTTGAAAGGTGAATTTTTTCGTTCAACTGTTTATGCATTTTCTAATGATAGTGTTACAGCAATTATTGCGCTTCTTTTTGTTGTGAGTCGTAAATCCACGAACTATTCCTTTAACTTAGTTGGAATTATTTCGTGAAGCTTTCAACTATTTTAAAAGGATGATTTAAAAAATAAGTTCACGAGTAGGTACACACTACGGAGCATTTACTTTCTTCCTAATCTCCATAACCATTGGTACCCCAAACATAACACAAAGTGCAAACATCAACACTGTATACAAGCATGCAGCTCCCATCATAGAATACTTTTCTACCATAATAGGGGATGCTATAAATGCAACTATTGAAACAATAATATATCCTATAGATAGTACAGTCTGCTTTCTCATTATAGTAATAATTGTAACCATAAGTCCAGATGTAGCGAGGAAGCCACCGCCTAATAGCAAGATAAGCAGCTCTGTTTTATATGGTGTAAGGTCGGTATTATATAATAAGGATAATACTGGTATTCCAAGTAAGAATGCTCCCAACTCGCATGCTGCTATAATGCCAACTACGATGAATAATTGTCTGCGCAACATTTTACAGAATCCTTTTATCTCTCCCTCGTTCCACATTAGTGACATTTTGGCTACCACAGGATTGAATATAAAGTTATTTAACACTCCAATTATGAACACCGGCATAGCTATAAATCCGTAGCACGCCTGAAGCTCTTCATTTAAGATGCTGTCAATTGCATATTTAGGTGCATTTCCTATATAAAATGCCAGGAATGTTCCTAAGAATAGTGGAAAACATACTTTTAATAATGAGAGTATGTTTTTTGCTTTTACTCTGTGTTCGCTATTCTTATAGTCTTCATATGTTATATGTATGAATATCATAGCAGCTATGGCTGATGTAATGGTTGCGACGATTAGCGCGGGTAATAGCCTTTTGTAAATAATAAGTCCCATGCCAAAAACTATAATGGTAAATATCATGCGTATGGTCATACATTTTCCAGAGATATCTAGTCTGTGATTTTGCTGATACATAGCGTAGTATACATCTTCTATAGAATCAATAAGTTTAAGCGCACACATCCATATAATTATCCAGCTTTTTTCAGAGGTGTAGCTGTTTGTGTGTGATACATACAGTACATATAGTACAGAAATCGCTGCCATAAGAATTGTAGTAATTATTCTGGATACAAAGTACTCTCTGAAGGTATACTGTTTATTAACATCTGACACCTGATAGTTGTGCATACCATATCTACCTATGGTTAGAAAAAGATTTGCATTTGCGTATGCTATGGTGAAGAGACCTGCTTCATATAGATTGACGGCTCTAGTGATAATCATAAGCATTATGACGGATTGGAATGCATTGAGCATGCTTCCGGTCATATTCCATATGTAGCTGTCTCGGGCTATGTTCTTTGAGTTTATGAAAAAGTTTCTCATGGTTTTGCCTCCGTGATGATTAACATAACTATTATGCCACAGGTGGTGGGAAAATGCTATTAGAAATTGTGGATTTCACTATAGAAGTTTTTCTCCAAGAACTGTTCCTCGATTATTATTTAATAAATCGTAAAACCAATCACATTTATAGTGACATGGTACATTTAT
>JAGALE010000299.1 GCA_017625335.1 Lachnospiraceae bacterium | reverse complement strand
ATAATGCTTGATATGATAGATGAGGATGAGGGATATACATTAAGAGAAGTGAAAAGTTTACAGAAAAAGATACTTATAGTAGATGATGAACCAATGAATATTAAGATGGTAGAGGTTATTCTAAAGGATACACCTATGTATCAGGTTGTAGGAGCCACTAGTGGAATGGAAGCGCTAAAGATGCTAGATGCTCATGAGATAGATTTAATTCTTTTAGATGTGAAGATGCCAGAGATGGATGGATTTGCTACTATGGAGCTTATAAGACAAAAATACAATATGCCTATAGTGCTGATGACGGGGGATAGAAATATTGAGACTATCGAAAGAGCAACAAAGCTTGGGGTTGATGATTATCTAACTAAACCATTCCTACCACTGGCACTAAAGGAGATAATACATAGTACCTTAAATTAAATATAATGTGTGTTAATATATAGTTCGCCTTGCTGTATGCAGGGCGGATTTTTTTTGTTTGAACTTAAACAGGAGGATGCATTTTCATACGCAAAAAGTGACAAAATATACGCAAGAAATTAAGCCTGTAAAAATATGTGTTATATTACACACGAAGCAAAACATGAAATAACGGAGGAAATAAATATGAGTTTTTCTTTTGGACTAAAGGATTTGGCAGATCCAATGAAGAGACTTGTTATGGGTGTTCTACTACTTGCTTTAGGTGTATTCTGCCAGATAGGAAAGGATTGGTATCAGGGAGTTGATAGATCCACTTGTACGGAAGTTGAGGCAACCTTTGATGACTGTAAGTATCGTTCTACAGACGGAGGTATAGATTCAAATAGCATATATCTTACATTTGATGATTATAGTCGTGATGTTGACATTCACTCTAGCTGTGCAGACAATAAGCTTACGCAGAGATTGATGGATTTGAAATCCGGTGCCAAGATGAAGCTTTTGGTCCACGAAAAAACCAATCTGGCATATGAGATTAAGGTGAATGGTGAAACCTGGCTAGACTTTGATGAAGCTAGAAGCGAGATAAAGAAAAACAATAATGTTATTACTATAGTCGGTTATGTAATGCTTGGAATTGGTGCAATATTTGCTGTATCGGGAGTTGTGCCTATGTTTTTTGGAAAGCCTTTGAAGGATGAAGAAGATGCCACATAGTAATAAGATATATAATGGAGAATGAAAAGCAATTAATAATATAGAGGTTTGATAGATATAGGAGGAAATAAAAATGAAAATCAACTTATTGAGAGGTAAATTAAAACGAATGACCGCTTTTGTTATAGTGTTGATCATGTTGTGGAGTATGTTGGATACATCTATGCTGACAGCTTACGCGAAAGATGGTCATAACACTTATAATATGGGGATTAAAACCATAGGAGACGGAAAAACAGTGATATCTAATACTGTTAAATATGACGGAAATCAAACTCTTTATAAAGTAGAAAATGGAGTTAAGGTACATATAAGTTTTTATTGTCGTGATTGTAATCATGTATATCCTAATAATACCACTAGAGACGGTCATAGTTTTACAATAACAGACTATAAATGTAAAATGACAAATGATGGTAATAATCCTCCTTCATTTGTAGTTACTGTTACGACTGCTATTACAAGTTGTAAGGGAAAAACCTACACAAACACATTTTCTGCCCAGTCAGCCCCTATAGAGTGTGAAAAAACAATTCCAACTAAAACTTTTTCTTTCACTCTAGCTGCTGGTGATCGAAACAGGTTGGTTGTTTATCTTGTAAGCCCTAATGTACCACATACTGGAGATGCAACCTGTGTTACTCAGGCAAAGTGTACAAGATGTAACCAGCAATATACGGGAGATCATAACTTTGATACTAGTAAATGGGTGAATGCTCCTGGAGAAAATAAGCATTATCATCCTTGCACCCAAGAGGGTTGTACAGCTCGTTCGAGTGTATCTACTTGTTATACTTCTTATCGTGCTACTTGTATGAAACCAGCAAAATGTAATAATTGTTTTGCGATACTGGAAGAGAAAAATCCAAACAATCATAATAATAAGTTGGCATATTCAAACGCAGAAAATGATAATAAAATTACCGAGAGTTGTAGATCGGGATGTGGACATACAAGTACAGCCACCCTTCAAATAAAATCAGATCAGGATTTGGTTTATACAGGAGAACCAATTACTCCTATGGAAATGGTTTATGATAGTAATTGGGTAGGAGGGCAAAATCAACCGGATGCTAACTGTTACAGTAATAATGTTGAGCCAGGTGAAGCTACTTGTACTTTTACATATGGAGATGCAACTATTGTAAAGACATTTACCATAGAAAAAAGAAATTATGTTGTTGGTAACCCTATCCAAAATATGACCTATGATGGAGAACCACATGGTATCACAGTTGATGCTCCAGAGGGTTCCGCAATTAAGTTTATGGATCAGGATGGTAATTATACATTGGATGAAAGTCCTAAGTATAGTGAGTGTGGAAGCTATGACATTTCATATCAGTTTAGTAATAGTAGGTATAATACTACTGAAGTGACTGAAACACTTATTATTAATCAGAGACCGTTGGTTGTTACCCCTGATAGTGGACAGAGTATGATCTATGGTGATGAGCCAGAGCTTACATATAGCTATAGCAATGCAGCAGGAACTGAAATTCCTGGATTTTCAGGTGCGTTAAGTATCAGTGGTACAGATGCAGGGCAGCATACTATTACACTTGGTACTTTGGCTCTAAAGGATAATGGTGATTTCAAGGCTAGTAACTACTCCTTGGAGTTAAATTCCACTCCAGTTTCTTTTGAAATCGGAAAAGCATCTGGCAAGATAGCCATTCCTGAAAATCAGACTGTTACTTATGATGGTGAAATAGTAACAGCGGGGTTATTTACTGGAGATGTGAAATATTTATATGAAGGCGACGGAGAAGCCT
>JAGALE010000298.1 GCA_017625335.1 Lachnospiraceae bacterium | reverse complement strand
GTACTGGTTAGATACTACAAATAATCTTACAAATTCAGGATTACCATATATGATGTATCAATCATCTAGTGATTGTTCATTTACAGCTGATTATGTATTAGATGATTTCTATGCATTAAATGATGAGTTACAATTTGTAATAAATAGTGACAACAGTAAAGATTGGTATTACAAAAACGGTTTAATGGTAGCAAACAGTAAAGATGCTATAAACATTATAACAGAACAATTTAATGGTAATGAGCTCATTATACTTAAATGTCAAAATCCTATAAATGTAGATGATATGTTCATAAAAGAGTTAGCAACAGAGTTCAATAATAAAGGTTTAAGCATTGAAGAATTAAGTACATGCAAATTAGGATATACTGGTGGGCTACTTATTCTTATTAAGCAGTAAATATAATAACAATAGCAATTAAATTAAAAGGTACTATCAATTATGATAGTACCTTTTTTAATGTCAGTTATTTATTAAATAGTAATAAATTGAAAAATTGTTGATTAGTAAAATTTATACATATATGCAATGTAAAATTTAAAAATATAACAAACAATATGTTTCAATATTAATGTAAATATACGATTGAACATTGGACAAAAATGTAGATATTCATTGGTGATTTTTATAGATATACACGCAGTATTGAAATTTTTAAATTTATAATTATTAGGGTATGCAATTATTAAATGATTAAGCATTAATATATAATTAATATAGTTATTAATTATATTGACAAAAATATTCAATTATGTTATAATATATTCAATAATAATGTATATTTATGAATACTTAAAAAATTTATTAATTATAGGAGACATGCATGAGATTCATAACATTTCAACCAAAATTAGTAGTAGATGAACTTAATAAAAATGGCATATATACACCTCAAGATAATGAACACTTTGGGCGTAGAATATTTGCACTTAAGATAGATAAAAATATTATGGAAAGAGTATTCATGTGTGCACCATCAATGCCTCAGGTAGCAATTATATTTGAAGCTGATAACTTTGTTGAATTAGATAGTGTAGCATGGGTAAATGAGTTGCATCTTGGAATACATAATAAAACTGATACAAAATATAAGGAATATACATTTGATAAAATTAACAAGTCAGATGTTCTAGAAATTATTAATATATCTGATAGTGATGACCCTGATGAAGTGCAGGACGATTTTATGGATACGCATTTTAGGGAACTTGAGAAACTATCAGGTCATAAATGGTACAGGTTATGTGATAGAGAGGATTTGGTTGGTTCCTGTGAATCATTGGAACTTATGCGTTACATTCATTTGTGTATGATGCCATACAGAGAGGTAACAGAGAAAGACTATGATACATGGGCAGAAATAATAAGAAAACTTTTTATTAAAAAGGAGAATGCATATGAAGTATAGAGAATATACCAATGTAGCTAAAAATTTTAGAGCTGGAGATACAGCTTGGGCATGTGCATTTCATTATGCACATGATAAAGAGAGTAAGAGTTTACATCAAGAACCTATATATGGCAAGTTTATGATAGGGAATACACAGTTAAATGTTGATGAGAAATTGGAAAGACGACCTGACTATTCATATCCTGAGTATTTTGTGCCATTTAAGAAAAATGGAGTAGACTTAGCATGGAGTAAAGCAGTGCGAATGAGTAGTAGATACTACGCAACTACAGAAGACGAATGTGCAGAATTATATAACAGTCTCATTATAGATGCAGTGGATTGGCATAGAAAAGAGATAGATGAGCTTGAAAAACTGTTATTAGTATAAAGTGATGGAGGATTATAACAATGAAGATGGAAATAAGTAATGACACAATATCATTAACAATTAGTACTGAAAACAAGGAATTGGTAGCTAAGTTAATACAGACAGAAATAGATGCTTGTAAAAATAAGCTTATTCATTTACAAAGAGTTGAGAACGATGAAAGATATGGCGGAGATACCACTTGGTGGTCAGGTGGATGTAGGGTACAACCTGACAGAGCGGCTAACATTATGTATGATACTATGGAAAATTGGGCTGCGCTTGAAGATATGATTAAACAGCTTGAGGAGATAAAGAAATGAAAATATATACAGTAGTAGACATTCATGATGAAGAATTATGTAGTGAATATGAACAAAGTGTCATAGCATTATTTGAGGGTGAACCTGAATGGAAAGGTGAAGGCTATGGCATGGGATGGTATGGTGCAGAATATTTTTTAAATGCCACAATGATAGGATACTATGTAATCGAGAGTAAAAACATAGTTGACTTTAAAGCAAAACATATTGACGGGGACTATGAATGCATTTATACATATGACAAGGTAAACATAGGTGGTAAGCTAAGAGCAGTAAAATTAAAAGCTAAAGATAATAAACAAGCACTTAAAAAATTCTTTAATCATGAATTTTAATAGTAAAGGAGATAAATACAGTGTCTATTTCAAATAAAGACTTATTTGAATTATTTAAGCAAGGAAAAATTCATATAATAGATATACCAAATCCTACAGAAGACATGATTTGGTGGGCTATTAAAAATAATAGAGTTGTACCACAAGAAATTTTAACAGATGACATGATTATATATTTAATTGAGCATGGAAAGTCATTCAATAACATATCTAGATTAAATAATATAGAAATTACGGAAGCATCTTGGATTGAATATATAAAACATAAAGAACCATATGGATTATACACGTTTGGGGATAAATTAATACAGTACTTAATAGAATCACCTAATCTAACTGAAAGTATAGCACTTGAATTATGTGTAAAAGTACCTTATTATTATACCAATCAAACAATAAGTAAACTTATACCTGAATATAAAAAACAGGATATATCGGATGTATTTTTTAAAGGACTAGAGGATAATACCAACTGGAGCTTTCAACTTCCTGCTGAATTACCTATTTCAGATGAACAATGGCAGTGGTTACTTGATAATGGAAAAATAGCACATGCAAATAATGGAATTAAAACTTACATTACAGAAAGAGATAATGTACCTGATTTTGTAAGGCACAAGGTATTGGAGAAAAAAACTTATTTAAGTGATTGGGGAAAGTTTTCAGCAGATGATTTAGTTGTATGGATTACAGCACATAGAAATGAATTAGACACAGACTATGGATGTAAAGATACAATTAAATATTATTTGAAATGTGATGAAATGGATAAGGTACTTAGTAAGTGTGGATGGTTTATTAAGTATCTAAAGAATCAGCCTTTTAACTTATGTAAAGCAGCTATTGATTGTGACCCTTCTAACATTCAGTATGTAAAAAAGCCATCAAAGAAGCTAATTGAATACGCCTTATCTATTGATAAGTCAGTTACAATATATGTAGAAGATAAAACAAAAGAGGCAATTAGTAAAAAATATCCAGCAGATAAGTATTTAATTAAAATCATTCAAGATATATGTGATGAAGGTGAGCTAGTTAGAGTCTGTGTGATTAAAGGTAAAGACATGGAAAGGTTTATGTCAACAACAACCTCATTATCATTTGGTAATTTAGATGATGATATTGAATACACTATAGGTAACATAGCATCATATACACCCATAACTGATAGTGAATTAGAAGTTATAAGAAAGCTTGGTTTAATTGATATTAAGTCAGGTTATTTTAGAAACATAGGACATGGTGATTTTGATTATGTCAAGTAAAATTTAATTGTTATGGACTTGAATACATTATACTGATAAAGGAGATTCCTAATGAAAAAGATAGCAGTCATGGGAGGCTCATTTAATCCTCCAACATTAGCACATGAAAAACTTATGGATACAGTTGTAGACACACTGGGAGCAGATTTGGGTATTTTTGTACCATCATCTAATAAGTATGTGATACGCAAAATGAATAAGGTTAAACGTGATAATCAAGTGTATTCAGAGTATGAAAGAGAGCATATGCTGAACATTATATGTGATTCACATAAAAACTTTACCGTTGATACTTGTGAGTTTGGTGATGATGGCAGAGGGTATACATACAGAACACTGTGTGAGATACAGAAGAAATATCCAGACGCAGAGATTTACTTCATTTGTGGTGGAGACAAGCTTAACATTATTCCTAAATGGCATAGTGCAAACGATTTATTAGAGCGATTTCATTTTGCAGTAACAGCTCGTAAGGATGATAATCCACATGAGCAGATTGAGTGTAATACAATATTGAATAAGTATAAGGATAAATTTGTAATTATTGAACAGCCAGAGGGTATAGATGAAATCAGCTCAACTGAGGCTAGAATGCTTATAAACAAAAGAAATAGTAAGTTATATAAAATCTGTAACAAATTGGTAACAGAATATATCAAAGAATTAAAATATAAAGGCAGTGTTAGTAAATAGAGAAATATAGTAAAATAGGAGAAGGTATAATGAATAGTTACGAGGATTATGAGGTAGAACCTAAATTTAACTTAAAAGTAAAAAGTTCTAAGACAGAGGCTATACTATTTGAGATAGATGACATAGAGAATATGGACATAGCAGGCTATGATGAAAACATGCATAGAATATTTATAACAATAAATAAACTGGATTCAGATGGAAAAGAAATAGAAAAAGCATTTGAATCAGAATTAATGCTTTTTTCTGATGTACAATCTAAATATAGATTAGTAGAAGCAGCTGATGAAATTGGTGAGCAAGAATTAGAATATGTGAGCATGCTGCTTAGAAATGATAAGTATAATAGGAACTTAATTGAATATGGGTATGGTGACATATATTCAGAATGGGGAGTAAACATAGTATCTGGAGCAATGCATAGATTTTATGTATATCCAAAATATAGGAATATGGGTATAGGAAGAAGCGTTATAAGAAATTTAGATAAAATATTAGAGCAAACACTCAATTTGAAATTGAGATGCATAGTCACCTATCCTAAGCCTGATGAGGAGGAGCAGCAGGAAGGTATGCTAAAGATAATGATAAAAAATATAGAGAATGCAGGATTTGAAAAGATAGATGGTAAAGATAATTTTTACATTAAAGATTACTTAGAGGACTATGTAGAATAGGAGATGTAAAGTATGTTAGAATTAAGAGGAAAGCATAATACAGCAAAAGTCTTTACAGACAATATAGATAGTGCTACAATTGGTCAAGTTACAGTGCTACTTAATCAAGAATCAATTAAAGATACTCAGATTAGGATTATGCCTGATTGTCATAGCGGTGCAGGTTGTGTTATAGGAACTACTATGACAATTAAAGATAAGGTCATACCTAATTTAGTAGGGGTAGACATTGGATGTGGAATGTTAGTTGTTAAATTAAAAGAGAAACGTATTGATATACCCAAGCTAGACAGTATAATTAAACAATACATTCCATCTGGTGGAAGTGTAAACGACCAACCTAAGGTGTTTAAAACATCATTGGATGCTGAAAGACTCAAATGCTATGGTAAGAAGGGAGCTAACATCAGACCTATGCTTGCATATCAAAGTGTAGGTACCCTTGGTGGTGGTAATCACTTCATTGAAATTGATAAAGACTCAGAGGGTAATTTATACTTAGTTATTCATACTGGTAGTAGACATCTTGGATTAGAAGTATGTGACTACTATCAAAATGCAGGATATGAGCAGTTGAAAATTAAGCATAACGATGGTACAAAGAAAGAAAAGATAAATGAACTTGTTGAGAAGCTTCGTGCAGAAAAAAGATACGACGAAATTAAACCTGCTGTACAGAAGTTATCTAAAGAATACAAAGAATCAAATCCTGGTATACCCTTTGAATTAGCATATGTAGAGGGTGAATTATTTGATGATTACATCTATGATATGGAGAGAGTACAGAAACATGCTAGTTGCAACAGAGCAGAAATTGCAAGACTCATTCTTAAATATGCAAAACTCACTGAAGTAGAGAGATTTGAGACAATTCACAATTATATAGACACTGAGAATATGATTTTACGCAAAGGTTCAGTATCAGCACAAGCAGGTGAAAAATTGTTAATTCCTATCAATATGAGAGATGGTAGCTTAATTTGTGTAGGTAAGGGTAATCCCGATTGGAATTACTCTGCACCTCATGGTGCTGGTAGACTTATGTCAAGAAGTGAGGCTAAACAGAACATTACATTATCTGAGTTTAAGAAAACAATGAGTGAGGCTGGTATATACAGTACATCTGTGTGTAAAGATACAATTGATGAAAGTCCAATGGCATACAAACCAATGGAAGAAATCATTGAAAATATTAAAGATACAGTAGATATTATTGAAATTATCAAGCCAATTTATAACTTTAAAGCAGGTGGTGAATAATAATGGACAAAGTGACAAACTATTGTGACAACTTTGAGTGTCCTGATAACGAAGATGGATACTGTAAAACATACTTAGACCCAGCAGAGTGTGATGATTTAGAAGACTACCATAAAAATAGAGATGCGTAAAAAATTATTATAATAAACAATTAAGGATACACCTAGTTTAGTGCTAGGTGTATTTTTAATTTATAAATTAAGGTGATATAGCATGTATAATTATATAGTAAACAAATTATATCAAAGTGAAGAGGATGTAAGTGAGAATAAGCACTATGGAAATTCAAAAGGTGAGCCTATTATATTAGATGGATGGTCTAAGGTAATGATATCAGCGCCTCATTGTGTTAAACATTTACGTGAAGATGATATTAAGGGAGCAGATATATTCACATATGCCATAGGAGTTTATATAAATAAAGCATTGGGTTGTCCTTTTATATATCAAAATGGATATGATGGTACAGATGGTAATTATACAGAATCAAGACATAGTGCTTATAAACAGATGTTATTAAGATATATAATTAAAAATGACATAAGATTACTTATTGATATACATGGTATGAGTAATAAATACAATAAATTAGTTGATATATGTACAGGTGGATTAGAAAGAGAAACATTATGTAATAAAACATTTGAATTGGATATACTAAAATACAATTTAGAAAAATATTTAGGAGCAGAGAATATAGGAGATAATAGTATTTTTGATTGTAAAAATCCAAATACAATATCTAATTATATATCAGCTAATTGCAATATACCTTGTATTCAATTAGAAATAGCACTGAAAATAAGAGAGCCAAACAACTCTGAGGAATTATTAAACAGTATTATAAATAGTATAGCACAGATAAACTATATGAATAATAAGGAGTAAAAATAAATGACAATAATATACAGAAAAAGTAAAGAAGGAGACTCTAAAATAATAAAAGAACTAGTTGGTAAAAGATTTGGTAATAGAGATGCCTATAATATTACAGACAATTTAGATGGAAGATATTTACTAGCATTCGATGAAGACAAACTTATTGCAATGACAGGCATTATTGATGGTGGATATTACAATGCACCTGAAATAGGTTGGACATGTATAGATAAAGAATACGAAGGTAATGGAATTATTACATTAATGTTGTCACAATTACTTAAAGATGTAAAATCAGATGTTTATTGTAGTTGTTGGAGACTTGGTTATAATAATAAAGTAAATTTAGATTATCAAATGAAAACATTAGGATTTGAACCGGCTATATACGAAAGAATTAGATTCAATTCTAAGTATAATAATTGCAGTAGTATATGTGTTAATTACAAAGAAGGATGTTTTTGTTGTGAGGATTTATACATTAGAAAATATAAGGAGGATAATGAATAATGCTAAATAAACAAATACCAACAATTAAATTTCCAAGTATAAGAGAATACAGCATTATAGATGAAAACGAGAAAATAATATCTATATCAAATGCAGGCATTAAATGTAATTCACAATATTATAAAGAAGGAATACCTGGTTCATATAAAGATTGTTACGCAAGGGAATCAGTTGTAGAAAAACTGGTTAATGTTAATAAATCATTACCAAATGGATTCAAATTACTAGTATATGATGCTTACAGACCTATATGTATACAACAACGATTATGGAATTATTATAGACAAAACATTAAAAATAATAATCCAAAATTAAATGATGAAGAATTAGATTTTAAAACATCATTCTTTGTAAGTAAACCATCTTATGATGAATTTAAACCATCATTGCATAATACTGGAGGTGCAGTAGATTTAACAATACTTGGACCAGATGGTAAAGAGTTAAACATGGGGACAAAATTTGATGACTTCTCAGATAAAGCATGGACAAATCACTTTGAAGAGTTTACAGAGGATACAGAGGTTAGGGATAATAGGAGATTACTTTATTGGAGTATGATAAACGCTGGATTTACAAACTTACCATCAGAGTGGTGGCATTATGACTATGGTGATAAGTTCTGGGCATTTTTTAATAAAACAAATGCTAAATATAGAGGAATAATAGACATAGAATTTGATAATAGATTCCCTTTAAGTTAAATAAGTACAGATAAAATTACATTATTATATATGATAATGTAATTTTATTTTATTTTAATGTTAGGAGAAATATTTATGGATGGCATCAAATCAAAAGATAGAGTAAAAGAACATGGTGAGGTATTTACACCTGATAGTATTGTAAACGATATGTTAGACTTAGTTGATAAAGAAGTTAACAAGGATAATATGTGGGAATATATAGATAAAACATATTTAGAGCCATCTTGTGGTAATGGTAACTTCCTTATTAGAATTTTAGATAGAAAATTAGAAATAGTACAGAAACTACCTAGGGAACAGTGGGAACTTGGGCTAGTACGAGCAGTAGCATCTATATATGGTGTGGATATACAAAGCGATAATGTAAGTGAATCTAGAAATAGAATGATTGAACTTATAAAATCTGGTAGTGTAGACATATTGGAACTTAAAGGTAAAGAAAAACAAGGATTTCATTTTGAGAAATTTAATTTAACAATAGAATTAGAGAATGTACTTAATTTTATTTTAAATAAAAACATTCAGCATGGAAACTGCTTAACAGGTAATAAGTGTGTAGGATATCAAGATGAAACATCTGAGCCTATGATGTTTACAGAATATGTTTGGAATAATGAAAATGTAACATGTATTGGACATACATTACAGGATATTGAAATTAATACAACTGAAGATAAATTCAATAATAATGGAAAATATGTAAACTACATGGATATAAGAACACTTAACTTTGAGTACAAGGACACATATGCAGAGGATGAAGAATATGACTTTTGATGGAGAGATTAGATATGAAAGTAACAACATCATTAAGTATAAAAAGTATTTTATTCGAAGGTTCAAAAGATCCAACATATACTGGAGATCCTTTTAGTGGTTGTTCTGATTCAGTTAAATATTTAGTTCCAAAAACCTATTCAACTACTACATTTTGTGGAAAGAAAGCTACAAAGATTTTAACTGTTGGAACGTGTGGAACAACATGTAGTTGGTTATTTGATGG
>JAGALE010000029.1 GCA_017625335.1 Lachnospiraceae bacterium | reverse complement strand
AAGAAGGAAGTTCAGGAAATTATAGATGAGTTGGGGTACTAAAAAACAATGAGTCATGCCCGTCACATCGCCCCGCAAGAGCGGCGCTCAGTGATGGACATTCGTCATATGTGAAAATAAAGTAAAACACCCGCTATCGTGCAAGCACGAGCGGGTGTTTTGCTTTATTTTCACGCATGACTCATTGTTTTCACATAGTATAAATCTTCTGGCTGATTGTCTTGCGCTCACCTGGTTTAAGCTCCATATATCCTGATTCATCAGCAGGAAGTGGCTGGTTAGGTGCATCAATAATCCAAGTACATGGCTCTGGGCAGAAATAGCCCTTGTCACCATGGTCATTCCAAATAACCCAGAACTTAAAGTCCTTAGATACTTCATAGCAGATTCTCTTCTTAGTCTTCACATCTGTTGCAACTGCGCCATAGAAAGGCTTTCCGTCAAGAGTACCTTCCTCAGCGAAGAATACATCGTTGTCAATATCGTGAAGAACAGGAATCTGAGAGCCTGTTAAGTACTGCTTATCGTGGTCAGTCATTCTAAGGAAGCCACCGGTTGGAATACATGACTTAGAAAGCTCCCACTTATCTCCTACAGGAACGTAAAGTCTCATATCAAGTCCTTCACCGTCCTTAGTGAAAGGACCATTCATAGCAGTGTGATTACATACTCCATAAGGAAGCTGCTTGTTTGATGTATTAGTCATAGTGAACTCATAGAAGAGTCCCTCGTCTGAAAGTGTAAATGTATATTCTGCCATAAAGCTGACAGGGTATGTTGAGAAAAACTCATCCTTGTCATCATATATGTACTTAGTTTTAGCGATTGCCACAGAGCCCTTAACCTCTGCACTTACAATAGCATGCTCTCTCTTATGAAGGAAGCCGTGAATATGGTTTCCCAAAGGATCATTAAGAGGGAAGTTGTAGGTTGCATCTGAAACCTTTAACACTCCACCTGCAAGTCTGTTAGGAAGGTATAATGTTGGTAAGCCATAAACCTCCGCAGAAGACTTAAGCTCGTCTATGGAGAGCTCCTCGTCATATCTGAAAATCTCAATCTCATTGTCGGTGTCCTGCATTCTCATTACGTTACTGCCCAGGAAAGGTGCAATAACTGCCTTGTACTTGCCAGCTACAAGCTCGATTACTTCTTTTCCCTTGTAGTCAACAACCTTAGCTGAATAACTCATAAATCAATCCTCCTTGAAATATTTCCCCGAAATCCATTCTCAAGATTTGCACCGAGCAAAGAAAATTAAGCGAATTAAGAAATTATACACAAATCTCAATGTTGGATGATTCTTAAAATATAAAGAAAAATAAATAAAATATACATAAAATAATAGCATATTGGTTAAACTATGTCTAGACTTAAGGGCCATAAAATGGGTTGTGAAAAAGGACGAAATTTAGGTACGCACAATGGACAATTTGTAAGAATAAAATATAAAAGAGAGAAAAATAAGCGGTCTTCAATTTACTAAAACTAAAGAAAATGAATATTTCCGGAAAAAGCAAGGATTAATCCGCAGCTTGGGTAAAACTGTGAAGCTGTTGTTGAAAGCTGATATGTGAAAATATTAGAGCTAAATAGTAGAACACAATCTATAGAATAAACCTATAGAATATACCTACGGTTTATTTTAATGATTGAAGGGAGACTGCCTTATAATAAAAACCCATATATGAAGCTTTGGTAAGCTCATATATGGGTTATAATTTGAATTTTACCTGGACAGGTTCCTTTAGGGACTGACCACCTCTTGATTTAACCTTAGTTGTTATATGGAGAGTGTACTGCTCGCTAGTGGCGTAAGCTTCAATTCCTTCTATCTCAATTTGCTCTTGTTCCATATTGTATTTTATATAGGAGCGAAGCTTCTGATTTTGAGAATTGGTAACAAACATAGTCTCGTTGTTAACAGTTTTAGGGTCCAGTGGGATATTAAATTTTACACGCCATACAAAATTACCTGTTTTAAAACGAAGATTTTGTTTAACCTTATTGGACAGGTTAGATGGAATTTCAGATATTTCTAAATGGTTATATGCCATATGGTTCACCTCTATGATTTTTGCAGGGGTTGATGCTTAGTTATTGCAAATGTGTGCATAAAACAAGCGGTTCATAAAACCCTCAGACAAGTCGTTTATCAATTAAAATATATATAAATTTATCACATTTTCCGTGATAAGAAAAGTGTCTTTTGTTGTAAAAATTTAGAGCACGCATTTTCTTTACCTAAAGGACAAAAGCATTTAAAATATAATTTGTTACAAAAATGTTACGCAAATGTTAGGAGATGATTAAATGATGCAATTTAAGAGCAACTCCTACAAAAGATATTACATTATAGGTTTAGTTGGATTACTAATCCTGGTTATACTGGCAATTTTTATTTATAGCGATAAAAGAGTGTACAAGGTATACATGGAGGACAGGTTGGTTGGTATTACCACAGAGAGTCCGGAAATAATAGAAAAGACTTACAATGAGGTTAAAGCAAGAAAATATGCGCAGGGAGCAGATATTATTAAAGAGGATATTAGCATAAGTGAGGATGAGATAGGTGACAATCAGCAGTTGGTTTCTAAGGATGAGCTGGCAAGAAGATTTTATGCTCAGCTTGAGGAGGAAGAGGAAACTGTTGCAGCTATCACCATGATTCCTGGCAAAACTATACAGAAGGAGCTTCCGGTTGAAACCATTTATGTGGATGATTCCACATTGTTTGTGGGGGAATCTAAGGTTCTTGTGGAAGGCAGATCTCAGACAAAGGAGATAACCGTCGTTAACACTGTGTCATCAGATGGTGAAACTAGTCAAAGAATTTTAGAAGACAGGGTTGTAGAAGATGGTGTGCCAAGGATTGTGGCTGTTGGCACAAAGGAAAAGCCGGCCTATATGATGCCGGTGGAAGGGTATGTATTTACTTCACCCTTTGGTCAAAGATGGGGAAGAGCTCATGAAGGTATTGACTTAGCTGTCCCAACCGGAACGTTGGTTGCCGCAGCTGCAGATGGTGTGGTTATTCAGTCCGGAGAAAATGGAGGCTATGGAATAAGCATATATGTGGATCATGGCAATGGAATTATAACAAGATACGGTCATTTAAGTCAGGCTTATGCTCAGGTTGGACGAGAGGTTAAGCAGGGAGAGACCATAGGACTATCAGGCAACACAGGTAACAGCACAGGACCACATCTTCACTTTGAGATAAGGATAGGAGATGTGGCGGTAAATCCTGCTAATTATGTGGAGATACAGTAATAAGCATAATAAAAAGTTAAAACAAGGAAGAACTGCTGTAATAGATATGCTAAAAAAGGAAACCCTATTGAAATTCTTTAATAATAGTCATTCAGTTACAAGGGAAACTGTGAATAAACGCCTTTGTGAAAACTTTGTGAATAAAAAATCAACGCCTTGCATATAATTATTTTATATGGTAGTATCTATAAAAAGATAACGTAGTAATGAAAACTACATCACAAGGAGAAAGAGGCGATATGTATGAGCGACACTATTAAAAAATTAAAGGATCCGGGTAGCGCTATAACACATTTTATAGCTATGCTAATGGCCACATTTGCGGCAACACCGCTATTGATGAAGGCTTTGTCTAAGGGGAAGGATTCAGCCATTTGTTGTCTGATATTTATAGTAAGCATGATTTTGCTTTATGGGGCCAGCACTATTTACCATTCCTTTGATAAGGGGGAAAGAATTAACAAGATACTTAAGAAATTAGATCATGCAATGATATTTGTGCTTATTGCAGGCTCCTATACACCTATATGTCTTCTCGTTATAGGTGGAAAGACAGGTATAGGATTGCTTACTTTGGTTTGGACTGTGGGGATTATAGGAATTATATTTAAGCTTTGCTGGGTGACTTGTCCAAAATGGTTATCCTCTGCTATGTATATAGCTATGGGCTGGCTTTGTGTGCTGGCATTTTCACCTATTGTAAATAGCATGACCAAGGAGGCCTTTGCATGGCTTTTGGTTGGAGGACTTATCTATACTGTGGGCGGAGTGCTTTACGCTATGAAAACACCGAGAGTTAAGGCTTTTAATCTAAGACATAAGTTTTTTGGAACTCATGAGATATTCCATCTCTTTGTAATGGCAGGTAGCTTGTGCCATTTTGTGCTAGTGTATAATTATATAGTGTAGTGCCGAAGTAAAAACTAATATATTTTATAGTATAGTTAAAGGTGGTATCATAATTTGTAGTATTGATTTATACCACAAATAATAATTAAATTGGCTTTAGAAATCCTTTGGATTTTCCGATAATTATAAAAGAAGAATATGGAAATCCGGAGGATTTTTTTATGGGATATAATAGTAACGGAATTATAAATGTTAATGAGAAGGTTAATATGGCTCACATATCCGGCAAGGATATGGCAATTGGTGCTAACTCAAACTATGGTTTAGGTGGCACAAAGGGAGCTGAAGGTATTAAGGGTGCAGCGCCTAATATGGAAGTGGGTGATGGTGCCCTTTTTGTGCAGGGAAAAAAGGAAAAGCCAAGCACTACTATGGAGAATTTCAAGGAATATATGAGGGACAAGCAGGAGCAGGCCAAGGAAGACGGTGAGGACCTTGCTACCAAGGAAAAAGAGGCTAAGGAGCAGGCTAAAAAGCTTAGTCAAACCATATCCTCTGAGGAGCTTAAAAAGCTTGAGATGATGGGAATAGATGTGGATACTGCAAATATGACAGATATCATGGGTATGGTTAACACTCTTAGATATAATGCGGATACCGAAGAAACTGCAGAGCTTATGGCCAGGATTGCAGTGGATAAGGGTGACGGCAAAAATCTTACCATGATGGGTGGAAATGTTATGGTAGGCGGTATGGAGATTAGCGGAGTATCTGTAGGGGAAGTGGTTGCTGCGGAGAATTCTGATAAAGTAATGGATGTGGATGATAAGTCTGTGTCACTTTCGGATAACGAGGCTATTTATTTGCTGAAAAATAATATGGATTTATCTAAGGAAAATCTCTACAAGGCCCATTATAGTGGTGTAAAGCTGGCTGCTCAGGTTAATGAGAAGCTTATGGCAGATATGGAACCACAGCTTTCTAAGGTCATCGAACAGGCAGGTTTTTTGGTTGATGTGGAAACAATGGATGTTGCAAAGCTTCTTATGAACAATGATGTACCTGTTACCACAGACAACCTTAGAAAATATATGGATATGAAGCCTTACATGGGACAAACTCCTGAGGAAGCAGGCATACCTGATAAGGTAGTAGCAGTTAATGATAATGAAGTGGAAGTTAAGGCAGCGAAGCTTTATGGGGATGTAAGAAATATAGACATAAAACAGGTGTATGACATGGCTGCTTCAGGAAAGAGTGTAACTATAGCAGCGGCTGTTAGATATGGTGCTACTATGGCGGGGGTAAAAGGTAGTAGATCTGACATAGCACCTGAGCTGATACATACCCTTAGTGATGATGGGTTAGCTAAGCTTGGTTTTACAGATGTCAAGGCAGTTACAGCTATGCGTCAGATGGAGGAGCTTCGCCTTTCTATGACTAGTGCTATGGCAGGAAAGCTAATTAAGCTTGATATGAACGTGGATACCAGAGAGCTTACCAAGGTGGTATCGATGCTTAAGAATATAGAAAATCAAATGGCTAAGGAAGCATTTTATGCTGCAGGGGTTGACCCAACAGAAGAAAATCTCAGCCTTTATCAGGAGGTAAGTGCAAAGGTAAATGCTGTTGCTAAGGCACCGGTTAGTGTAGTAGCTGCCCCACTTATGGGAGAAGCATTTACTATTGAGGGCTTACATAGAAGAGTTGCGCCTGCTATGGCTATGGAAGATGGCGCAATGTCCGGACAGGCTAATCAGGATGCCAAAGGTGACATAGAGAGTCAGACAACGCTTGGTGCTGCTCATACATCGGATGAACCTGGCAGCTTGTCAGCTACAAAGCTTGAGACGGTTAGAAGAAGCTATGAGGCTGTTGGAACTGCGCCTAGACGTGATATGGGTGACAGCATAACAAAAGCATTTGCTAATGTTAAGGACATCTTAGAAGAGATGAGTATGCCTGTTAATTATGAGACGGAGCGAGCTGTGAGAATTTTGGGCTACAATCAGCTTGAGATTACAGAGGATAATATTAACCAAATTATAGATTACGACCGTCAGGTTAATGATATGCTTAATACATTTTATCCTGAGGCGGTTATAGGTATGATTAGAGATGGGATTAATCCGTTAGATGTGCCTATCGATGAGCTGAATAAGAAGATTCGAGACAAGAACTATAACAATGGAGTAACTGAGGCGAAGAATTTTGCTGCCTTCCTAAGAGATATGGAGAATCAGGGTGAGCTTACTACAGAGGAGAGGGAAGCATATGTAGGAATGTACCGAGTTATGGAGAAGCTTGCTAAGTCAGGAGACCGTGAGGCGGGATATCTCTTCGCTAATGGCGGAAGACTTACTGTTAGAAATCTTATAACTGCTATGAGAAGTCGTAAGGCAGCAGGAGTTGATGTTGGTATCGATGACAGCTTTGGCATGCTTAAGGACTTGAATGTATCAGGTAAGAAAATGGATGAACAGATAGCAGGCGCATTTGGAATTAACTCGGAAATAGATACAGAGAATGCAGATTATTTTAAGGATGCATATAAGCTTCTAGAGAATAATCTTGAGCAGTTTATGGAAGGAAACGCTGTGGAGTTTTCTGCTGTAAATATTACGGCTGTTAACGCAATGCTTAACCAACCGGGTGGAGTATATTCTCTTGTATCAGAGCTTCTTAGTAAGATGAAATTCAACACCAATGCTAAGGCAGAGGCTATAGATGAGGAAACTGAGAATATGGCAGACTCTATGGTTGGAGAAGATGTGCCTGTGGATATAGCCCACCTTGCCGGTGATATGGCTATGGACAAAATATTAGAGCATCTACGTGGAAGTGAGGAGATGTCTCTTAAGTATGAAGATCTTCGTGCTAAGCTCACTGAGCTTATGTATCAGTGGGGTGCTTCAGGAGCTCTTGATAAGATGGATATAGCTACTATAAAAACTGCAAATGCAGGCTTTAATATTATGTCAGGCATGGCTAAGAGAGACAGGTTTTCTATACCGGTTGAAACTAATCAGGGTACTAAGATTATGAACCTTACTATTAAGAAGGAGGGTGGAAATCCTGGTCTTGTGGAGGTTAGTATGAGGACTGAAGGCTTTGGTGAGCTTATTGCAAACCTTAAGTCTGATGAAAATGGTGCTTTATACGGACAGCTTGTGTCAGATAGCAGTGAAGGAAACTTTGCCCTTAAGGCTGTGGAAGCCAGCTTCAAGGAAGGTCTTGTGGCATCAGGTTACGATGCAGATGGTGTAGAGGTAGGTAGTGTGGCCAAGATGGATTTGGCAGCATATCAGGGAATCACCTCAGAGAAGCTATATCAGGTGTCTGTTGCAGTGGTGAAGGCTATGACTATGATAGTATAGTGTAAGCTTGATGTTTATGAAATATGTCAAATATTTAATGTGGAAGCTGTATTGGATAGTAAAGCATTATATAGAATTTGATGTATTAAAAATATGATAGAGAATGTGGTAGTTATAACAATATGGATAGATTGATATTTCATGTAGATGTTAATAGTGCATTTTTGTCCTGGGAGGCGGCAAGACGGGTCAGACTTGGGGAGCCGGATTTAAGGCTGATTCCATCCTGTGTGGGAGGAAACCCAGAGAGGAGAACCAGTATAGTCACAGCAAAGTCTATTCCTGCAAAGGCTTATGGTATTAATACGGGAGAACCCATTTCCATGGCCCTTAGAAAATGTCCCAACCTAGTGGTAGTGGAAAGTGATTTTAGGCTATATCAGGAGTGCTCTAAGGCATTTAAAGACATTTGCCGAAAATATGCTCCTGTGGTGGAGGAATTCTCCATAGATGAGTGCTTTCTTGATATGACAGGGACAGGAAAGGTTTATCCTGATCCCATAAAGACTGCCCATGATATAAAAAACGAAATAAGAGATACCTTAGGCTTTACTGTAAATGTAGGCATAGGAGCAAACAAGCTTCTTGCCAAGATGGCCAGTGATTTTGAAAAGCCGGATAAGGTGCATACATTGCTTAATCAGGAAGAGGTGGAAAGTAAGATGTGGCCTCTTCCTATTTCTGATTTATTTGGGGTAGGTAAGGCATCCACAAAGAGATTGTTAGATGCAGGAATAAAGACTATTGGACAGCTTGCTAAGACGGATATAAGCTTTCTTAAAATGCTTGTCGGGGATAAAGCAGGGGAGCATATGTATGCTCTTGCCAACGGAATAGATGAATCTCCTGTAACCTCAGAGGAGCGGGAGGCGAAAAGCTACAGCGTGGTAACCACTGTTGAGGAGAATATAACCTCCTATGAGGTGGCAAACCATATATTGTTAGGACTTGCAGACAGTGTTTGCACCCGCATGAGAAAAGAGGGAGCAAAGGCTTACTGTGTGTCAGTGAAAATCAGGTCAGATGATTTCAAGAATCAATCACATCAGCTTAACTTTATGGAAGCTACTGATGTTACAGAAGAAATATATGAAACTGCTAAGAAATTATTTGCGGATTTGTGGGATGGTAAAACACCACTTAGATTAATGGGAATAGCTCTTTCTAATATATCAAAGGATGAGGAGCAGCAGCTTTCCTTGTTTGTAGACGAGGAAAAAGAAAAGCAAAAGAAGGTGGATGCTGCCATGGACTCCATTAGAAGCAAATATGGAATGGGTAAGATTATGAGGGGTTCTGTTATGAAAAGCTCTATGAAGGTGGGGAGAAAATTTAATGTATAAGCGTAAATACATATCATTTGTATGCTGTTTAAGGCATAATTCACATTGGAGTATTAGGGAAGGATGAAGACTTGATCTTCGTTGTATTGTCGTGTTGTATTATAGTGGCAATACCAATGCATATAATAATTAAGACGTTGAAAAAAGTGTTTGTTAAAATAAATAACCTATAATTTACGTACATAGATAATGATGCTTAATAATTGGAGAATATTATATCAAATGCCTGTAGATGTAGTTATGGTTATAATGGAGATTGCGTGATACATTATGATAATGCTATAATAAAAATAGCATTAGTTTAAGGAGGATGTATATGGGATTATTTTTAGGGAGCAAATTAAAAAGAGATACCATTAGTGCTGCGATAGATACTGTTGTGGAGGAGTTCACGGAGACATTAAAACCAATTACTATACATGTGGGTACATATCATGAACAAGAATTATTTTTTAAGGATAACATGACATATGATAAAAAAAGCTTAAAATACAGCGCATGTTCATTGTCATATCGGTTTATATTTACAAAGAAGGAAAAGGATTTGTTACTTTCTAGATTGCCATATGGTTCTTATGAAAATGTAGAAATGGAATCTTTGAGTAATGGAAAAGCAATCCAAAAGATTTTGATTACTAGAAAAAAAGAATATTTAAAAACTCTTGCGAATGGGTATTATTCTAATGAGTACAATCGTTTTTATGATAATATTGATGTGGAGAAATGGTGTAATATAATTAAAAATAATATAGATAATTTTTATGGAAAATTAGAAAAACTAGAAGTAAAAAAATATAATGGGGTTGAAGTAGAGAGCGAAAACAAAATGACAAGATGGATTTATGTTCACGATAACTCTATTGATATAAGAAGGCATGGTTATGGGGTACCAAATATTGAAATAATATTTAAAGAAGAAGGATACATTCCAAAAATTTCTCCAAAAGAACAAAGAGCATTATCTTTAGTAATATATTTTAAAACTGGCATTTTTGCAGATTTTGATGAGGGGTATGATTATGATCCGTATGATGGAAGTAGAGATGGATATTATATAAGGTTGATATGTAAACCAGAGTATGAGCATAGTTATCTAGAATATAAGAAATGGTAAAGTAATGTGACAAGAAATATATTCATCTTTTTGTTGAATACTTTTTGATTTTTTTCGTATAATATTTCTAAACACTATAATATTAACAGATATGCGAATTCTAGTATTGAAATAAGTAAAGGATAATGGTATAATTTGAGTAGAAAAAAAGGCAAATCTTTATCAAATAAAAAGGGGGGTGAAAATATGGCAGTATTAGCAAAACCAATTAATAAAATAGCCGTTGTAAGAAAAGAGGAATCCTCCGAATTTGTAAAGGATTTTAATAAAAATAAAGTATCAAAGGAATTTATGGCTTCTTGCAATAAAGCTGGGAAGCTATTTAAAAGCAAGTAAATGGGACACAAGCATATTGAACACTTTAATCCTGATGTGATGCTGTTAGAGCAAGCGCATCAGGATTTTTCGACTCAATTGAATAAATTTAATGCTGGGAAAGAAAATCTAACATTTACGGATTTTATTTCAAAGGATGCGGAAGAATATAGAGATGATGGAAATGGGGCTAGTTATGTAGTATGGAATGTATATTTTGATGAGGACGGGGAAGAATCTTACAGAGAAGTTGTTGCGTACTATACATTAGCAGCCACTGCTATACCATATGAAGACAGAATTAGATTGGATGGAGAAGACTTAATTGAGGGTGGTCCCTTGTACGATAGTCAAATTTGTGGTATTCCTGCACTGGAGATTAAAATGTTTGCGTTAGATGAAAAGTATCAGGATTTATTCTATGAATATGAAGGGGAAGATTTACCGATTTCGGCTTGGATTATGAGAAATATCATTTCCTATGCAAATTATTTGATGCATAATATAATCGGATTTAAGGCTATTTTTCTTCATTCAGTTCCAGAAGCAGAAGAATTCTATAAAAGCAACGGTTTTAATCCAATAGAAATATATATGCAACCATTGCAATGTATAGACTCGGAGTTTACGGCTATGTATCTGACGTTGCGAGAAGTACATATCAACTATGAAAAGTAAAAATTAGCGGTAACAGGAGGATTCGAACCTCCGGGGCAAATTCATGCCCAACTCATTAGCAGTGAGCCACATTAGTCCTCTCTGTCATGTTACCTAGTATTAGCGGAAGCAGTGAGACTCGAACTCACACGCCGCTTGCGCGACCTGCCGGTTTTCAAGACCGGTCCCTTGCCAATTTGGGTATACTTCCAAATGTCAGTTGTTCTTTATATAGGAACAACTGATTTTTTATGCGATTTTGTCTGTGTGCACAGTGTTGGTGCACATATTATCTCTAGTAGTGCAGACTATATCATCCAAGCCAACACCAAATATATGTGCCAACATAATCAAATTATCGATGGTGGGAACAGCATCTCCATTAATCCATCTGTATATGCAGGAAGGGGTGTTGAAGCCAAAAATGTTTTGGATATCCTTCACCTTAAAACCATTAGTCTGCATAAAATTTTTAATGTTCTTTCCAGTATTAAATGTGTCAATAGTTATCATATTATTCACCTCACTTTCTATATCGCACGAATTTTCATATGTAATTATCAGTTTCACTGATGAAAATTCGGCGGCAAGCTTGTTTCAAACAAGCTTGATTTTTATTATGGTAAGTGGATGGGGTAGGACTCGAACCTACGGTGTTTCTATGTCCCTGATTTACAGTCAGGTGC
Organism: Lachnospiraceae bacterium; assembly: GCA_017625335.1. Taxonomy (GTDB): domain Bacteria; phylum Bacillota; class Clostridia; order Lachnospirales; family Lachnospiraceae; genus Coprococcus_C. The sequence goes on along the minus strand of JAGALE010000029.1, from coordinate 7,665 downwards.
CGTCGCCGCTGGGCCACCCATCCATATTTATATAAAATACCCCTGGAGGGATTCGAACCCTCAGAAAACCATGGGCCTTAACCATGTGCATATGCCAGTTCTGCTACAGGGGCGTAAAGTGCATCCGGAGGGATTCGAACCCCCAATCCTTACGGCAGCTGGGCTTAAACCAGTTGCGTATACCAGTTCCGCCACGGATGCATAAAAAAATACCACTTACCATCAGTTATGAGATAAGTGGTATAGAATATCATTTATTAAAATTCAAATACATACTTACGTTTTTTGAATACACTTAACCTCATTTTTGCCATATGAAAATAAACCCTTTGCACTAAGTAGCAGTGAGAGGGATGAGCTATATGAATATGACAAATATAAAGTGTTAGTATTCTTAAACATAACTGGTTCTTCCTTTCTAAAGTGTTATAATAATTTTTGATAATTTATCTGGTAAATACTACTGCTGATTATTTCGGCAGGGTCCTTGTATTTCTTTATCTTGACCCTACTATACAACATTTGTTTCCGGTTGTCATTCGTTTCGTAGTGTAAAATTATTAAACTAATAGTTGATTGGGATTTACTTAGCATGCTTGAAGAAATGGATGACCCCAAGGGGTAGGTGAAAATCCTTTGATAAGGTTAAGAATCCCACTCAATTCTCCGATAAAAAATATAGCTAAAACAATAAGTCAGTGAAAAAAACAATACTGACTTCAAAATCGGAACAACCATTCAGGAGGGATTGACATGAGAATAAATCACAACTCATTGGCACTTAACGCCAGCGATCATTTTGCAACTATTAATAAGAATATTGCAAAGTCTATGGAGAGACTTTCATCAGGATATAAGATAACAAGCCCTGCAGACGATGCAGCCGGACTTGCGATTTCAGTTAAGATGAGTTCACAGATTAGAGGCTTAGATAGAGCATCTCTTAATTCTAATGACGGTATATCTGTTATACAGTCAGCAGAAGGCGGTATGAATGAGATACATTCTATTCTTACCAGAATGAGAGAGCTTGCTGTTCAGGCAGCTAATGATGTTAATTCCGAAGAGGATAGAGATGCTATTCAGGAGGAGATTAACAGCCTTGCTAAGGAGGTTGACCAGATAGCGAAAACAACTACATTTAATGAGCAGAGATTACTTGACGGAGATCTTACCAGAAGAAGCTTATCTACTAATCACAATGTACAGGCAACATATATTGCCCAAGAGGTTAATGAGGGAGTTTACTCTCTTGAGATTACAGCTATGGCAACTCAGGCAAGTGTAACAACAGGTCTTACTTTTTCAGGCGCTACAGTTACTGAGGAACAGGCAGGTTCAATTCACGTTAATGGTTTTATGGTTGAGATAGCAGAGGGAATGACTATGACAGATGTGTTTAGCGAGCTTCAGACACATCTTGCAAAGATTGACGTAGATGTATTTGCATCTGCAGACGGCGGAGCTACAACAGCAGATTTTGCATCAGGAGCAGCAGTTATGTTTAGAAATCAGCATTATGGTTCTGATGAGAAGCTGGAGATAGGTGTTAGTAATCCAGAGCTTGCAGCTCTTCTTGGTATAACAGATGGTCAGGTTGTATACGGTACAGATTGCGAAGCATCTCTTACAGTTACAGAGGGTGGATTTACAGCTTCTGCAACTATTGATGCTAAAGGCAATGATCTTATAGTGACAGATAGAAATGGCTTTGAGATGAAGATAGAGGCTGATGAGGACGCTCTTGATACAGGCTCAGGCGCTGTTGAGATAGAGGTATTTTCTGCAGGTGTTATGGTTATTCAGTCAGGAGCATATTCTGGTGATGAGGTTCATATAGATATACCTAGAATGAATGCTAAAAGTCTTGGTGTTGATAACCTGATTATGTACACTCAGGATTACGCTGCAAGGGCTATAGAAGCCATTGATGAGGCTGTTAAGATGGTGTCAGATATCCGTTCTAAGATGGGTGCTTATGAGAATAGATTAGATGATATTTATAGCAACCTTGAGGTACAGGAGGAAAGTATTACAGCAGCTTATTCACGTATGATAGATACTGATATGGCAGAGGAAATGACTAATTATACACAGCAGGATGTGTTAGCACAGGCGGCCATATCTATGATGCAGAAATCTAACGAGAGACCATCATCCATATTACAGCTTTTACAAAATTAATAGACCGGCAGGGATGATTTAAATTAGATAATAATTGCTATGTAGTATTACTAAATGGTAGCTGATATCAATACGGATGTGGAGTATATGAACTTACAATATAGTGATTACACATTATCTAGTGTAGCGGTTACATATTACCAACAGGAGGAAATTATGACTAAGGAGCAGATTAAGGAATTTACTCTCAGAACCACCAATGCTAATCACAGTGGCTTGATTTTGGTACTGTTTGATGTGGTGAAGGTATATATATCAGATTCTATTTCCGCTTATGAGGAAAAGGATGAAGAGGGTTATATGAGATATATTCGCATGGCTAAAAAATCTCACAATGAGCTTATGTCCTGCATAAATCCAAAGGATGAATTAGGAAAAAGAGTCCTTCAGGTATTCAGATTTATCTATGGCAAGTTGGTGGCTTCAGAGGTAAAAAGAAAGCCGGACGAACTTGACAGATGTGTGGTGATGTTAGATAATCTTAGGGTAGGCTTTGAGAAGCTTCATAGCATAGATGAGGAAGGTCCGGTTATGAAGAATACCCATCAGGTATATGCAGGTCTTACCTATGGAAAGGGAACCTTAAGTGAGAGCACCATGGGAGATGCGTATAATCGTGGCTTTAAGGCCTAAATACATTACATCTAATGCATAAAAAGAAACTTATATATCGTATATAGAGGTAATACCTTGGTGGGAACAATGATAGCAGAGTTTTCTTTTTATGGAATACATAAGGAGTAGAATATGATTAAGGACGATTGTATATTTTGTAAGATAGCTAAGGGAGATATTCCATCAGCTACTATTTACGAGACAGGAGATTTTAAGTGTTTATTAGATGTGGCACCTGCTAACAGAGGTCACGCACTTATTATAACTAAGGAGCATTATGATAATATATTCCAGTTAGATGCTGAAACTGCATCTAAGATATTTGCATTTGCTACAGTGGCAGCAAGAGCAATTAAAGAAGAAACAGGCTGTGAGGGTATGAACGTACTTCAGAATAATGGTGCGGTTGCCGGACAGACAGTTAACCACTTCCATCTTCACCTGGTTCCTAGGAATGAAGGGGATGGTGTGACTATGTCATGGAGTCCAAAGGAAACCGTGTCAGAAGAGCAGCAGGCGTTGGCGAAAGCTATAAAAAGCAGGATCTAAAATTCTGCAATAAAACATAAGATTAATACAAAATCGGTAAAAGTTCACAGAATTTTACCGATTTTTTATGCTGTGACTTATTGACACGAAAACTGTATAAATATATACTAGTGGAATATTGTGTGGAATAATGTGGATAGGAGAAGTAGAACTTTGGAAGAGAATATTAAGTCAACAAAACAGGAAAAGAAAAGCGATAAAAACAAAAAGACTAAGAAAACCTTAAAGGTTGTGGGATATGTTTTATGTGCCATAATGCTGATTGCGATTATTGTAACAGCGGCATTTGTAATTAAGCTTAACGTACTTCCAACACCATTGTTAGTTATTATATTGCTGATTGGTTTGGTGGTTACAGGTATATTTGCCATGTGTCAAAAATGGGTAATACCTGGGGTTATAACCAAGGCGTTAGCAGTTATCACAACATTGGTTTTGGTGCTTGCTTGCGTATATATGAATGTTACATATAATGCGTTATCTAAGATGACAGGCGTTTCTACTCAGATAAGTAATATACATGTATATGTTTTGGCGGATGATTCAGCACAGACCTTAGAGGATACAAAGGATTACCAGTTTGGTATTCTTCAAAGCTTAGATAGAGAGAATACTGACAAGGTTGTTGCAGATATAAACAAGGAATTAAAGCAGGATATAAGCATTTCAGAGTATGACAATGTACTTGGCTTAGTTGATGCTTTATATAATGGAGAAACAAAGGCGATTATCCTTAATAGCGCATACATAAGCTTTGTAACGGATACAGCAGGCTATGAGGATTTTGAGAGTAGAATCCGTTCTGTTTCTAGTCAGGAAATTGTAGAAGAGATAAAGACTAAGGATAAAGAGAAGGAAAAGGTTACTTCTTATGATGGAGATGAGGTAATCGCAGTATACATAAGCGGTAACGACTGCGAGGGAGTACCTGAGGTTAACGGTAACAGTGATGTTAATATTATCCTTATTGCAAATCTTAAGACAAGACAGATTCTCTTAGTAAGTACACCACGTGATTATTATGTACCACTTTCTATATCAAATGGTGTAAATGATAAGCTTACCCATGCCGGTGCATACGGAATTGATGTATCTGTGGAAACCTTGGAAATGCTATATGAGGTTGAGATTGATGACTATGTAAAGGTTAACTTTACAGGCTTTATAGAGATAGTTGATGCTTTAGGTGGAGTTAACGTATATTCAGAGTACGATTTCTACACAGAAGATATCCATTACAATGTTGGATACAACCAGTTAAATGGTTATCAGGCACTTATGTTTGCTCGTAACAGAGGCGCATTCTCAGACGGAGATAGACAGCGTGGTAAGAACCAGATGGCTGTTATAGAGGCTATCATCAAGGAGATGGCAACATCAGATATGCTTAAAAATTACGCGGATGTATTAGATGCTATATCAGGTAGTATGATTACAAGTATGTCCTACGAGGAGATATCTAACTTAGTTAAGTTCCAGCTTAACAATATGCAGTCCTGGGAGGTTCTCAAGTACAGCGTAAATGGTTATGACAGTGCTAATACAACCTACAGCTTAGGTGGTACAGCTTACGTTATGGAGCCTGATTACGCAACAGTAGAGCAGGCTAAGGAATACATCAACCAAATGTACGAAGGTAAGAAGATTACCATAAGTGAATAAATTGCATTATCTAAAGTGAGCAAAAGTTTTCAGACCTGCCATACAACATTTGTATGTGCAGGTCTTCTTAAGTTACGGTCCGGGTAATAAGGGTACTTGAAACACGCTTCGTCGTGATGATTTTTTGAATATTCGGAGAAAGTTATCTAGAACGGACGAGGGCCGCTTTCAACCGTACGTCCATGTACGTGAAAGCTACGCTGGCATCCCTGCCAGCGTGCCCTCTAATAGTCAACCGAATATTAAAAATCTATCACTCCTACGCTATCGTTATCAAGCATCCCTCATTATCCCGGACCTAAATTATTTAAAAATATGCACATACAAATTGTTGTATGACAGGGAAAACTTTTGCTATCGCCTTCGGCGATGTGGATATGAATAATCATTATTGAAAGTAATCTGCCGAAGGCATTGAAAAGCTGACACCCTGACATTATGCCGGTTATCTGTTATGTAAGGTTTATGGATAAAGGGGTGTTCAAACTACGATAGCGAAGGAGAGATATTTTTTCTTATGTCCGACTGTGCAACAAAGACATGCGCTGACAGGACGTCAGCGCAAGCCGAAGCGGAGCCATGGATGGCGACTCTGAGGCGGTGGCGGAAGCAGTGATAGTTTTTCTTCGGACATCTAGAAAAAAATCTCGACGCAGCGTGTAGTAGAACATCCCTTTAGCCATAAACCGTGAATTTAAAAAGACCCCGGCATAATGCCAGGGTCAGTCAGCTTTTCAACTTTAGGTGATGCAATTAGTGAGATGCTATAGCGGCCCAGATGAAATACAGAACCAGCATGTGGGCTGGGTAGTAAGCGTAGAAGAAGTATTTCATAGAAGGCCCCTTCTTGTGGTTGTGTAGAAGTATAGGAATCAAAGCGTATAGGGCATACATTTCCATATTGTTTGACATATGGTAGGTAGCAAGGTATAAGGCAAGGAATGTGAGTAGTGGCTTGTCCTTGAATATATAGAATATAAGGATGACCAAAACTCCGTAGCCTGCATAGTCTGTTTTGATGGTATCTGCAAATGTAGTGGCACTGATTATTATTACAGCGCTAAGCAGGACGAATATAGGTTTTGGAATGTCGCCTTTTTTGCTCATTTGTAGGAAGTAGTCTATTCCTGCTATGGCAATTAGTCCTATGCTTAAGGTGAAATATACATTTAGGCCCTCACTGAATAAAAACGGTTCTCTGTAAAGCATAAGAGAAAATGGAATCTGAGATATCAGTGCGAATATCAACAGACGAACGGTATAGTTAAGCACGCTTCTGGTGTAGAAGAAGCCTTCCACAATCATATAGCAGAAAATAGGGAATGCTAATCGTCCTATGGTTCTGAGAAGTGTGTAGGTTTCGTAGTCCATAAAATTAGATAGATAGTTGCTGCCATTTATGTATGAAATACCAAGACAGGCACCTACATGATCGATAGTCATGCAGATAATTGCTATAAGCTTTAGCCAGAAGGTGTTAAGAAATCCCATATTGTGAATTCTTTTTCTGTTGAACTTTATTTTGGTGGAAATATCCTCAAAGGTGATTTCCTTGCTTAACATATTGTTAAGCTTGTTGCCATTGTTGGCATCACTGCTAGAGTCTAAGCTGTTATTATTGTCGGTATAAAAGCTATTGTTTGATTCACCCTTAGCGTGTAAGCCGTTGTTTGGATTGTTGTTTATAGTTTCCTTATTCATATTAAGAATTTCTCCTTGTTTGATTAGTACTTTTTTGTATTCCCCCAAGTTGGATTTTGATATTTTTGATAAAGTATATTTTAGTGTATATTTTTAGGTTGCGCAATATCAATCGATGGTTTTCTTTAATGAAAATCAAAAATATGTGATGATATGAGATTTGTGCTGAACGATAATTAATTGCAATTCTAGATTAGAGAGAGTGACTTCCAAGACTTGTTTATTCACAGAATATAAGAATTATATTGACAAGAAAAAGCTTATAGAGTATTGTAATCTTGTCTCTCTTATTCAGAGTGGTGGAGTCATAAGGGACTATGAAGCCACGGCAACCCCGGAGATGCAGGTGATGACATATAGGATTCACCCGAATTAATGGAAGGTGCCGACCTGAGCGATTTAAGATAGAATCGAGCAATAAGAGGATTTGAGCATATGATATTCAAATCCGATTATTAATTTAATCGGATTTTTCTAATTATAGATATCAAAAGTCAAATCTCTGAGAGGGAGATATTTGTTGCAATGAGCCATGCAAAGATGAACAGAATGAAAATGCTTTAGAAGCACAATCATCAATTTGTATTCTAGCAAAGATGCATAGGTTGAATGTAGTGATACTAAGCATACATAATATGTGATGTATAGGTTGAATGTGGTGATACTGAACAAACATAATATGTGATGAATGTGATGAATTTACATGGCAGATTAAAGAATAGTAAAAATACGGAGGAATTATTGAGAATGGAAAAATTATTATTCACATCAGAATCAGTAACTGAAGGACATCCTGACAAAATCTGTGATCAGATTTCAGATGCAATCCTTGATGCAATTTTAGAGCAGGATCCAATGAGTAGAGTTGCCTGTGAGACAGCTTGTACTACAGGACTTGTTCTTGTAATGGGCGAGATTACAACTAAGGCGCAGATTGATATTCAGTCAATCGTT
>JAGALE010000297.1 GCA_017625335.1 Lachnospiraceae bacterium | reverse complement strand
TCCGATGGATGATTCTCAAGTTGTGGTATATGTAGCAATAGATAATCCAAAAAGTGCGATTCAATATGGAGGAACTGTCGCAGGTCCCATAGTAAAAGAAATACTTAGTGATGCAGCAAACATAGAATTAAATCCTACACACGACGAAAGTACAAGCATAACTAATAATGATAATACTTTTGTTGCACAGGATGACATTTTAAGAATGATGGAATCAGATGATTAAATACATAAGGCATAAATTAAAAATTAGAGCTAAATAATGACTAGTGATATAACTAAATATACCTGACTATATATAAAAAGTCATTTAATTTATAACAAAGTAAAAATCAAGACAACCTAGTATAAAGAATAGGTTGTCTTTTTTAATGTCATTATATTGATAGAGATAAAAATTTTAATTTTAATTTATTATAATAACAGGAGGTAGGACATGCGAAAATTAGTTTTGATAGCTGCATGCTGTTTATTAACAATTACATGCTCAGTTAATACAGTGTATAGTTCATCATTAGACGCAGCAATCCAGCAACAAACAGAGGATAATTCAATTAATGACATTGATGACAACGGCAATGTAGAGGTAAGAGAAGAGGTTAATCGTACACAGAGCAGAAAAGAGAAAAATCAAGACTTCATTAATGAATTAAATAATGCATCAGATTTAGCATCTGCAGATGTAGGTGGGGTAGATGCTGTTAATTCAGGATTAAAAACTGTTGCAGCATTTATAGTTCAAGTATTAGCATACGGTATAACTGTATTTTTAGCAGCTCAAGTTTTACTTGATCTTACTTATATATCATTTCCATTCCTTAGAAACATATTATCTGGGGGAAAACAAGGAAATCCTATGGCTGGAAGTAAGCAAATGCAGCAAGGTGGTATGCAAGGTGGCATGGGCATGCAAGGCGGCATGGGCATGGGTGGCATGCAAGGCGGCATGGGCATGGGAGGTATGCACGGTGGCATGGGCGGATACGGCAGAGGCTCCTATGGCATGGGTATGAATAGTATGGGTATGAATGGTATGCAAGGCGGTATGGGTATGAATCAGCAGCCTGCAATGAATACTAGAATTTGCTGGGTTGCACCTAAAGCTCTTAATGCAGTAGCAGCTGCTGAACAAACTGGAGAAAATCCATATAAATTATATGCTGATGAGGCTATAGTCAAATTAGTAGTGACACCTATATTTGTAATACTTGCAGCTACAGGTGCATTAACTCAACTAGGTTTAATGTTGGGTACAGTTATAGCAGGTGCAGTTGAAACATTAATGGGAATGCTATAATTAATTAACAAAGGAGATTGAAATGAGTCAAATCAGAGAGGTAATTAAGAACAAAAACAAAGTTGAGAAGGCTCAAAAAGAAAGACGCAAACAAAATATGGCTGAGCTCAGGAGTACATCAGCTTTTAAAGCAGCATTACATGATGAACTTAGAAAAGTAGCAGTCATATTAGATGATAATGATGTAGATTATGTAGTAGTAACAGTTCCAGACGATCAGCTAGCAAGATTTACAGGTGCCATATTTAAAGAAGTCAATGATTTTGAGATAACTCAAGTAGAAGGCGAACCAAACAAATTTATTATAAGAGATAAACTTATTTCATTCTAATAACCAATAGATTTTAGGAAAGGAAACAATCAACATGGAAGGAATGACCACTCAGGAAAGATATAATGATATTTGTAAAATATGTGGACTATCTGAAGATATAGTAAGACGTGTACTTAATGCTGAGAGGCAGAGTGTTGCAAATTCATTAAAACGTGGTGAAAGAGCTACTTTAGTAGGTAGAGTAACTATAAGGCCAGAGTTATGATACAAACTTGGAATTGGAGGAGAACAAATAGGTTCTATTAAGCTAAAAACATCAGTTTCATCAGCATTAGCAGCAGAATTTGATGCAATGAGCAGTTTTATAAGTGATACAAGTGAAGATAATAGTGACGATAGAGGAATTGTTCTTAGACAGATACCTTCATTAATATAAATGACAAGCAAAACACACAAAGTTTATTCAGTATCATTTGCATTAATTGTAGGAATGGTAATGTATAAGAATAATATAACTGTTGTAAACTACTATCTTTCACTACTAATATTACTTTTGATATCTAAGCAAGGAGCATTATTTCCTGATGTAGATCATATATGGAAAAATGTCAAGGAAAAAACAACAGTTAATTGGATAATTAATAAATTAATACATATTACTGGAGGCAAACACAGGAGTTGGCAAACTCACAGTATAGATATATGGGCAATATTTGGATTTATAACACGTTTTTTACCTAATTATTTATATAATAAAGGTGTAATAGATATTGTCAATAAGGAGGTACTAAGTCTAGTTTTAATAGGATTCATTTCTGGATGGGGAAGTCATCTATTTAGTGATATGTTAACACCAGAAGGAGTTAGACTGGTATGTTGGAATAATTTTAAATTAAAATTTGTACCAAGAGCAGTGGGTAGATTAAAATTCAATACCGGAGGTTCTTGGGAAGAATTTAATTATAAGACAATGAGAATAATTAATATAATCATAGGTGTAATTAGTATACTGTTACCTTTTATACCTAATATTACAATATTAATTACACCAAATATGTAGTAATTAAGGAGGAATTTTCCAATGAAAGCAAAGAAAAGATTTAGCATACTTTGTATTTTATTAGTATTAATGCTTTCATTATCAGCAGTATTTGCTACTGAGGATACTAGAAGCAATAGTACGATTATTTCAGAACATATTCAACAATATGGTAGAGCGTCTGGTGGTAACTTATTAGGAACTAAGCTTACTAAGGGAGTTCATTTTGATGTTACCTCTGATAATGGTGGAGACCCAATGACATTTACATTATCAGGTGGAGATGTAACAATTTATATGACACAGGAGCAAATGGATAAGGCTGTTGATCAGATATTAAAATCAGAACAAGCTATAGAACAAAGTCATAATGTAAATGAAAAGGTAAACGAGGTTACAGGAGGACTTAATATAGGTGCAGATGTAGGAACTGCAAATACATTACTATCAGGATTTACACCTATAGTAAGTACATTTTTAGGTCTTATGTGTGTAATAATTACATTAGGAATGGCTATATTCTCTGCAATAGATATAGTATACATAGTATTTCCTCCATTTCAATCCTTATGTGAAGATCAGAAAGCAGCTGGAAAAGGGGCTACAGTAAGAAGTAATGGAACATCTTGGGTGTCTAGGGAAGCACAGAAAGCAGTTGAAGCATCAAATACGGATCAGTCTGACAAAAACCCATTGATTATTTATTTTGGTAAGAGAATTGTATCCTATATAGTTTTAGCAATATTATTATTTATGCTATTTACAGGAAATATTACATTAATTACAGACCTCGCATTGAAAGCAGTTTCTGGTATAATGGAAGTATTAGGTGCAATTTAATTGACGGTAGGTAAGTAGATATGACTTCACAAGAAATAGCTAATGAACTTCAAGGTAAACTATATAGCGATGGAAATGTAGACTACATACACTTAATTGAGGGTGTTGACTTTATAGCTAAGTTTTCAAATGTGATATTAACAATACTTATAACATTACTTGTTGTAAGTATTCAGCTAATAATTGGATTTGAAATAATATACATAAATTTTCCATTATTTAGTGATAAGATAGATGACATTATGGAACAAGGAAACAGAAAAGCAAAATTCTGTAGCTTAACACTTAGAGATGCTAGAAAAGCGGTTAAGACATCTGTAATTAATGGTACAAATCCAAACTTAGAGTACTTAAAGCTTAAAGTAGGTGTAATATTTATAACAGTATTCATCATAGCAGTAGCTGTTGGCGGTGGATCATGGTTTATTAATCTGGTTAAAAAATTACTGTCAGGACCACTTGAGTTAATTAGTAGAGTATTATTATAATGGGGAGAAGGTCATGATAAATAAATGTCATGGCCTTCTTTATTATTTTAACAACAATTTTAGGAGGAATTAATACATAATGAAGATATGTAATAAACCAAGATTAATTAAGATAACATTATTAGGGTTAATGGGAATAATGTTGGGTGGTTGTGGTATACCACAAGATGCAGCAGCTGATTTAGCTAAAGCATTTGATGAAAGAGCTCAAGAAAATATAAGTGTAGTGAATGAACTTGCAAATTCAGGGTTCATAACAGAAAAAGAAAAGAATGAATGGACAAAAAGCATACTAGAAAACGTAGAAGCATATACTAATATAGAAGGCATGGATAAGGGTGATATAAAAGGACTTACCAAGGGCATATCCGAAATAGATAGGTTTCCTATGAAGTCTGATAAAGATGCAGATGGTAAATTCCAGCCAGTATATGATGACTCTGGAAAGTGTGTGGGAAACTTTTACAATGGAGTAGAAGAAGGGGTTTGGGATGATACATACCTACCTGCCATAATTAAAAAGGGAAATTTTTGGGGTTCAGTGGGATGTATAAGCTCATCACTAGAAGCAATACCAATAGTAGAAACTGGGTATCAAGATTTAATTAATAATAGACTTAAAGTACCAATTTATGTACTAAAAACACAGACAGATATTAATGATGTTGACAATAACATGGGTCTTGATGGCATAATAGAAATGGTTGCAAAGGCTACAGAGGACCCTGAGAATATAGATGATGGAATATTAGCTAATTATTTCCAAAATACAGGAATGAGCCTTTTAGACTTAAGTGATGAAACATTAGAAGTAATTAGGGATACAGAATCAAATGGAAGTGGGTCAAATAAACTTGGAAGTGATTTAATAATAGAGCAGTGTGGGCTAGATGCAATGCATATAAGATTAAAAGAGTTTAATCCAGATGTAATTGATATGCTCTATAAAATAGCCGGATCTGGCAATGGTAAATTCATATTTTCAAATGGTAAATTATACTTAATGGAGTATCCTGTATATATGATAAGCGACATTACAAGTATAAATGATAGTGAATATAATATAGGAATTAAAAAATCAGATTTATATATAAGCTTATTAACACAAGATGTATACAGAAGAAATAGCAAGGGTCAAGCGAGTAAAATTGAGATGGTTGATGGCTATTATACATTTAAAGGGGCAGAAAATGCTGAGGCTGAGTCTAAATCATCCTTTGTACTATGGGGTAAGGCAGAAAAATTAAATTTAACATTTAATTTTACAGGTAGTAATCTAGATGGTATAAATAGTCTAGAGACAGTTGATGGTGGATATGCTAGGATAGTATTAAGAGATTACCTTGAAGGATCCTTTGCACCAGATATAGTTAAGGGAGAAAACGTAGCAGTTTTTGGTAGAAAGATTAGGATTAATAGACTAAGAAGTACAGATGAAGGAGATAGTCAAGGATGCTTAAAGGATGAACCTTTTGCATACTATATTGACAATAGCGGAAATAAATTATCGGAGTTACCTGATATATACATAGATGATGTAGCAGATTTTGATGATTTAGCAGGTAAATCACCTAAAGTTAGCTATATACAAAGGGGGAGCTTAAATAGAGACCATAGTGGTGTAACATCTATAGAGAATGATGATAAAATAAAGAATAGCTTAGGTAAAATAGATGAATTAACTTGGGAGTCAACAGATAGCATAACAGCTACAGGGAGATTTCCTGGTGCAAAAGTAGGTAAAACAGATAATAGTGGAATTAATAAGCATCTATTTTACACTATACCTATTACAGCTAGTCCTTTTGAAACAGGTTTATATAATAAATGGATTGCTAGCGATGATTCTAAGCAATCATTAAATTGGTGGAATACTTGGTTATCGGAAAATAAATTTAATTATCAAATAAACGTTACTGCATTAGAGGAATGGCTGATGGGTAACTACACATTTGAATTAAACCAACAAGGAATAATTATATTAGACCTTGAAACTATAGCTAAGATACAAGAGGAATACAATGAAATAGATGATACAAATTATGTTAAAAACATAAGGACAATATTTGTAATAATAGGTTGGTTATTAATTGCATTAAGCGTAATAACCATAGCAGCTTGGGCAGTAGATGTTAACATAGATATTGGTTTGAATATACTTGAAAAAATTACATTTGGCCATTGGGTAGCAATTAAATATGATGATGAACTTCCTCCAGTAGATTACAGCGGAAAATCATACATAACTTTTAAATCTGTTATCATTAGGGCCATCATTATGATATTAATAGGTATTGTTTTAATTACAGTTCCTGTCACTAATATTGCAGTTAAACTCATTGAGTTATTTGGTGGTATAGCTGATTTATTAAGTAAATTATTCACAGGATTATAAGGAGTGCAGCATGAAAGTTAGAATGACTAGATTTAAGCAGATACTAATACATACATTATGTATTATAACAGTTTTACAAGCTGTGTATAGTACATTTTCATACACAGCATCTGTTGATTACTACAGCTCATTGGGTACACAAGAAGCATTAAATTCTCCTATACTGAATAGTCAGTTTAGTACAGACAATTGGAATAAATGGGAGATGGTAGTTTGGGGAATATATTTAAGTAATTTTACACAGCCATTTATTGATACATACGAGACAGCTTTTAGTTCTTCATCAGATTCAGGCAGTAAGGGAGCAGGTTATGCTGCATTGGTGTTCGGGGGAGCATCAGATGCAGGTAGTGAGGAAACTATTCAAAGTTTATTGCAATTTGCTATAGGTCAGCAAAAGGGGGACTACGAAAAGCAGGTATATGTTACATTTAATACATTAAATTCAGATGGTACAATAGATAGGAATGATCCTCAAGTATCAGTTCCTACTGTTGCAGAGAATGAAGAAGGTGAAGAAGGTGATGAATCTACAGAAGACCTATCAAGTATATCTTCAAGTACAGTTAATATAACACCAGCAATCGTATCAGATTTATTTTTCGACATGGATGATAATGGCAGAACGTTTGCAGATTATGGGGCTGATTCAAAAGGGGCTTTTAATACACCTGATAGATTAATAGATACTGGAGACGGTTTGGATATAGCAATGTGTGACTCCGGTAAACTACCTACATTCTGGGTAGAGTCTGGTACAGGATATGAGAAAGTGTTCGATTATACAGATGCATGGGATCCTCAAGTATTTGCAGCTACACTAATTAAATCAGTATCTGGTACATCTAATGATAGATATGCAGATAATATGGATTTGAATATGACAGCCAATACACATACGGACCAGGTTATAAAGGCTATAGACGAAGCATTTGAACAAAACTACAGCTTAGTAATGGATGCATTTGGTAATTTATGTGCTAAGACACCTGAGGGTAAAAAGATAGTAGTGCCAGCAGCTTCAAATCAGCATTTAACTAATGATGAGTCAGTTAACTTATTAACTTCTGCTATATTTAATGGATATATGGCAAATGTAACTGAAAATCAGCTAATAAATTCAGCTAGACAAACAGGAAATGGAGGCCTGTTTGGTGTTGTGGGAAAGGATACTATACAATATGGGGGACTTCCAGCATTTGGAGGTTCTGATGATTCCTTAAATTCTAGCACAATAATCTGTTATTATGATTTAGATACTGTTATGGTACAGAATTATATAAATAATGGTAGTGCTAAAACTTCTCAAGGTATTCATTACGGAAAAGCAGTTAAACAACTGTTTGATTGTGATATTACTAAACCTTTAGGTAATGATTACACACTTAAGATAGAGGCATTAAATGGTAATAAAATAGCTGATAAAATAGGACCTGACAAGGCTACAGCTTTTGTAAAGAGTTCAGTTACTTTACACACAGTTAATGTTGCTAATATGCTGGCAAATCAGTTAGATAATAATTCAACTAGAGCAAACGTATTATCTGAGATGACAGATATTGATGGTACAAAAATAAGCATGTTTACAGATCCAGTTTTAATTCCAGTACAGGCAGCTCTTGGTAATGAGATAAGTGATGATTCAGCAGGAAAAACACCTGCAACAGCATATAGATTTTTTACAAAACATTTATATAGAGTATATAAACAGGGTATGTCAAATACCTATGTTAGTGTGAATGCTGAGGATCTTGAGAATGGATTGTCAGAGCAGTCTGAAGATAAATTTGCAAAGGCTATAATGATTGATGACAGTGGTAAATTAAGCGATTTCGGAGTATCATTCATAACTAATTATAAGGGTACATTATATAATGTAAAGGGTGCAGCTTCTAATTGGAGATTTAGTAAGGTAAAAACAGATAGCGAAGATATCATTCCAGTGGAAGTAGGATCAGGAGCAAATAGTGTTAAAGCAAAATTTGATACTAAGAAGACAAAAATGAGCAATTCAGTGCCGGGTAGACTAGTGTTAGCCTACCCAGTATCTGAGGTAATGAAGGCAGCTAATAATTACTTAGGGTTAAAGGAAGGGTCTGAATATAGTGCATATGCAAGTAAAATATACATGACATATTTAGACTGGTATGGTATTGATGGTACT
>JAGALE010000296.1 GCA_017625335.1 Lachnospiraceae bacterium | reverse complement strand
ACCAAATAATTTTAGTGATACTGTACCATATACTATATTATTCAACGAATCTGATATTAAAGTAATTAGTGTAATGTGTGAAGAATTCTCTTATGAAAAAAATAATGATGGAATCAATGCATTGTTTAAAGTGGTTGTTGATTATGAAAAAATAGATGAGGCAAAATCATCAATAGAACTCGATAGCCTTGATCTAGATGGGGTAGTGACTGGAATTAATGATGAGGAAACAACTGAGGAATTTAATGAAAAACTAGACAAATTTTTAAATGATAGAGAGGCTGTAGCTACTACTCAAATAGAAGATACTGAAAGTTCAGTAACTGCAAATACTCCTAATACACCATTTTATTTAAAACTTAAAGAATTAAAAAGAACTACTAAAATAATTTAGTAGTTCTTTTATATAATCTTATAAATTACTTAAACTTACGCTTTCTAGCAGCCTCAGACTTCTTCTTACGCTTTACGCTTGGCTTCTCGTAATGCTCTCTCTTACGAATCTCCTGCTGAATTCCAGCCTTAGCGCAATTTCTCTTAAATCTTCTAAGAGCGCTATCTAAAGTCTCGTTATCTTTAACTGTTACGCTTGACATACTATCCTCAACCTCCCTCCAGTTGCGAAATATCTAATTACGTGCTATACAACTGTTTGGGTTTACCTCCAAATCGCACATCAATTATTATAACACAATAAAAATATTCGTCAACAAAAAAATGAAAATAAATACAATTTTTACCAGAGAATTCCATTTAAATCATTGAATTTTGTTGACGAAATATAGTATTTGATATTATTACTATGATTTTATGCTCTATTTGTAAAAATATGATCGATTAAACCATAGTCTAATGCAGCCTGTGCTGATAAGAAATTATCTCTTTCAGTATCTCTTTCGATTACGTCAAGAGGCTGTCCTGTATTAGCGCTTAATATTTGATTAAGCTTATCTCTAGTCTTAATAATATGATCAGCATGGATCTTCATATCAGATGCCTGACCCTGTGCACCACCAAGTGGCTGATGAATCATAATCTCTGAATTAGGAAGAGCAATTCTCTTACCCTTAGTTCCGCCTGCAAGGAGGAATGCACCCATACTAGCTGCCATACCAACACAGATAGTTGATACATCACACTTTATGTACTGCATAGTATCATAAATACCAAAGCCTGCACTTACTGAACCACCAGGACTGTTGATATAAAGACTGATATCCTTGTTAGGATCTTCTGATTCTAAGAATAAAAGCTGAGCAATAACAAGACTTGCTGTAGTATCATTAACTTCATCTGCAAGGAAAATAATTCTATCCTTTAAAAGTCTTGAATAAATGTCGTATGCACGCTCACCTCTACTAGTTTGTTCAACGACGGTAGGTACTAATGCCATAAATAAATCATTCCCTTCTAAAATAATTGTTTTAATTATAACAAGAAATTAATCTAAAACTTATATGTCAATAATAAGTTTTAGATTAATTCAATAATTTATAGCCAGCTACTTCTATAGACAACCTTCCATAGACAACCTTCCATAGACAACCTTCCATAGACAACCTTCCATAGACAACTGACTATAAATGTTTTTGTATTATGTTAAATATATTATCATATAGCTTAATAATTGCAATAAACTATAGGTTTAAATGAATTTATGATAACTGAGCCTTTGCTTCTTCTACACCTGCACTAAGTGCATTTGCAATACCAGAAGGATCCTTACCACCAGCCTGAGCCATATTAGGACGACCACCGCCGCCACCACCAACCATTGGTGCAATCTTCTTAACGATATTACCTGCATGAGCCCCAGCTGATACGGCATCATCTGTAGCCATAACAATTAAGTTAACCTTTCCATCTATATCGGAGGCAAGAATAACAACTCCTGAACCTATCTTTGCTTTTAAGTCATCTCCCAGGTTTCTAAGAGCGTTCATATCTATTCCGCTGACATTAACTGGAAGTACCTTATATGAGCCAACTTCAACAACATTGCTCATTACATCTCCCACTGACTCCTTAGCCATCTTATCCTTAAGCTTCTGATTCTCAGCGTTAAGAGCCTTAATCTCAGCAAGCATAGACTCAATCTTCTCTGTAAGCTTAGCAGGTTCAGTCTTGGCTGCTATAGCAGCGGCATGAAGCTCAGTTTCAAGCTTCTTATAGTAATCGAAAGCGCCAGTTGAGGTAAGTGCTTCGATACGTCTTACACCAGCTGCAACACCCTGCTCAGATATGATCTTGAATGTACCAATTACACCAGTGTTAGGAACGTGAGTACCTCCACAAAGCTCCTTAGAGAACTCACCCATACTAACAACACGAACTGTTTCGCCATACTTCTCTCCGAAAAGTGCCATAGCTCCGGTCTTCTTAGCATCCTCTATAGACATTTCAGCAGTCTCAACTGCTAAATCTCTCTCAATTTCAGCATTTACAATAGCTTCAACCTTGGCAATTTCATCCTTAGTCATAGCCTGAATATGTGTAAAGTCAAAACGAAGTCTATCCTGAGCTACATATGAACCAGCCTGTTCAACGTGTCCACCAAGAACAGTCTTAAGTGCCTTCTGAAGAAGGTGGGTTGCTGAATGGTTCTTACATGTAAGACCTCTTTGATTCTCATCTACAGAAAGAGTTGCAGTTTCTCCAACCTTAATCTCACCGCTTTCGACATAACCAACATGAGCTATTTTTCCACCTACAACCTTAACAGTGTCCTTAACTACAAATGTACCATTTGCAGTCTTAATAATACCTGAATCTCCACACTGACCACCCATTGTAGCATAGAATGGAGTTACATCAGTAAGAATTGAGCCATTTGTGCCCTCTGATAATGTATCTACTACAGCATCCTCTGTAGTCATAGCTACAAGCTTTGCGTCAAGAACAAGCTTATTATAACCATCAAATTCAGTAACAAGATCTACAGGAAGCTCCTCATAAATTGTTGCATCAGCACCCATGTATGTTGAAACCTTACGAGCTTTTCTTGCTGTTGTTCTCTGAATTTCCATACAATCTTTATATCCATTCTCATCAACAGTCATTCCTGTTTCTTCAAGGATTTCCTTAGTAAGATCAAGAGGGAATCCATAGGTATCATAAAGCTTAAATGCATTCTCTCCACTAAGCTCTTTTTCGCCCTTTGACTTCATATCCTCTACATAACCACTAAGGATAGCAAGTCCCTGGTCTATAGTTTTATTAAAGCTTTCCTCTTCCTTGTTAAGAGTAGCAAATATATGCTCCTGCTTTTCAAGTAACTCTGGGTATGCATCCTTTGAACACTCAATAACTGTCTTACAAAGCTCGGCAAGGAACATATCCTTAATTCCAAGCATTCTTCCATGTCTTGCAGCACGTCTAAGAAGTCTTCTTAATACATATCCTCTTCCTTCGTTTGATGGAAGAACACCGTCAGAAGTCATAAATGTAACTGAACGAATATGGTCTGTTATAAGTCTGATTGAAACATCCTTCTTCTCGTCAGCCTTATATGTAGCACCAGCCATCTCACAAATTTTATCTCTTAAAGCCTTAAGAGTATCAACATCAAATATAGAATCTACATCCTGAACTACAACAGCAAGTCGCTCTAGACCCATTCCTGTATCAATATTCTTCTGATCAAGCTCAACATAGTTATTGTTGCCATCATTGTCAAACTGAGTAAATACGTTGTTCCAAACCTCCATGTATCTGTCACAATCACAGCCAACAGTACAATCTGGCTTACCACAGCCGTACTTCTCTCCTCTATCGTAATAAACCTCAGAACAAGGACCACATGGACCGGCACCGTGTTCCCAGAAGTTATCAGCCTTACCAAACTTAAATATTCTTTCAGGAGCTATGCCAATTTTTCTATGCCATATATCAAATGCTTCGTCATCCTCAAGATATACTGATGGATAAAGTCTGTTAGGATCAAGTCCAACAACATCTGTTAAAAATTCCCAAGTCCACTCAATAGCCTCATTCTTAAAGTAATCACCAAATGAGAAGTTACCAAGCATTTCAAAGAAGGTACCATGTCTTGCTGTTTTACCAACATTCTCAATATCACCTGTTCTAATACATTTCTGACATGTTGTTACTCTTCTTCTAGGTGGAATCTCCTGGCCTGTAAAATAAGGCTTTAAAGGAGCCATACCTGAGTTTATTAAAAGTAAGCTGTTATCATTATGTGGAATAAGTGAAAAGCTGTTCATTTTAAGATGATCCTTGCTTTCAAAGAATTCCAAAAACATCTTTCTAAGTTCATTTACACCGTAGTTCTTCACGTTATATATCCTCCTAGTTACTATAAAACTAATTATTTTTCGCTTTCAGCTGCAAGCTTAGCATTTTTATTTGCTCTAATTTTTCCACCCACCTTAATACCAACAAATGCACAGGCAAGGAAAAGAATAAACTTTACTAAATATAATAATAATTCACTTATTAATGCTCCCATAATATTACCTCCTATTAGCTAGCTCTCTTACTACATCATCCCAGGTTACACCCTTATCTACCATAAGCACCATAGCGTGATATAAGAAATCCGCCATTTCATATTTTATCTCTTCAGGATTAGGATTCTTAGCTGCAATGATTATTTCAGTAGCTTCTTCTCCAACCTTCTTAAGTATTTTGTCAACACCTGAATCAAAGAGATAATTGGTATAAGAACCCTCTCTTGGGTTATTTTTTCTGTCTAGAATTATATTGTAATCCTCTTCAAGAATCTTCAAAGGATTTACACTGTCATATTCTTTCTTATAAAGTGGTGTAAAGAAGCAATTTGGACTACCAGTGTGACATGCAACACCTATCTGTTTAACCTTAGCAAGAATAGTGTCTTTATCACAGTCAATAATAAGCTCCTGTACATATTGGAAGTGGCCACTTGTTTCACCCTTTACCCAAAGGGATTGTCTGCTACGACTAAAATAAGTCATTGTACCTGTTTCTAAGGTTTTCTCATAGGCCTCCTTGTTCATATAAGCCATCATAAGAACATCCCCTGTTTTATAATCCTGAGCGATTACCGGTATAAGACCATCAGAATTAAGCTTAAAATCTTCAAAAGGAATAGCATTTACGTCCTTGTTTAAATCCTTTGCAACTAATGCCTTAATACCATTTACATATTCAGCAGTTGGATCAGACTCCTGACTTGTATAGCCTGTGTAGTTAATAATAAGTGTATCCACTCCTTCCTTAATTAATTCTTTGGTTGCTTCAAGCATTCCAGGAATTTCTTTGGAATTAGTTAAAGACTCCGTAGATACATATACAGGAATTTCAACTGCTTCTATAAAGCTTTTTAATTCTTCAATGTAGTTTTTGTTATATCCATATATAACGAAGCCGCCGGCTCCAACTAATTTAAATTCCTTTAAATCTAATATTGGGAGCTTGCCTTCTGCAAAAGAAGAATTGATATATATTTTATCACTTCCAAAACGGAGTGAGCACTGGTTGATCAGTTCTACCTCTGCTGAAGTATTAGTTCCTGTTCCATCATTGCAACACACTCTGCTTGCTCCGGTATATAATGTATATTTTACATCGTCAAATTTTTTGGCTGTAATGTTTACATTTATAGGTAAATCTGTGTTTTGTGCGATGTATTTTATCTCATCTACAAATCCATCATAGGAACCTTCGCCGGTATAGATTAATTCATCTATTCCAAGCTTTTTGAAATAATTAGCAATTTCAACTTTTTCTTTAGGCTCTGTGTATGGAACGCTGATATTACCAATAAGCTTTATCTTACTCATAATATTATAAGCTTCCCTTTGTGCTAAGAAGCTGTCCCTCCAATCTTATGTCCTTCATTGTTGCCATATCTAAAGCCTTAGCAAAGGCCTTAAATGCAGCTTCTATAATATGATGATTATTTGAACCGTGAATCTGCTTAATATGTAAGTTCATTCCTGCTGCGTATGATACTGCATAGAAAAATTCTTTGACCATCTCAGTATCCATATATCCAACCTGAGGAACTGTTAAGTCAAGGTCATATACAAGATAAGGTCTTCCTGATAAATCTATGGCAGAAAGAACTAGGGTTTCATCCATAGGAAGCATAAAGTAACCGTATCTCTTAATACCAACCTTATCTCCCACAGCCTTTGCGATGGCCTGTCCTAAAACAATACCAGTATCTTCAATGGTGTGATGGCAATCAACAAAAAGGTCACCCTTTACTGTAAGCTTTAAATCAAACAACCCATGCTTAGCAAAGCTAATAAGTATATGATCAAAGAATCCTATGCCTGTATCAACCTCTGCCATACCTGTACCATCTAGATTTAATTCTAATTCAATGTTTGTTTCCTTTGTTACTCTTGTAACATTTGCAATTCTAGCAGCCAAATAATCACTTCCTTATAAATGAATTTATATTATTATATGCAATGTCTTATTTAATCAAATAAATAAACAAAAACATAATATAACAACTTATTATAGCATTTTATACACCTTGTTTCAATCGTTTTCTGCAATAGTATTAGGGTTTAGAAGCAAGTCATATTCATCATTAAAGCCAGTACCATTTTCATATTTTACAGCTATAAGAAGTGAACCAAGTCCTATTTTACTATATAATTCATCTGAAATTTTTAATTCCTTCAATTCACTATCAGACATTTGAACTGTTGCATATTTTGTTTCAAAATCACCATTTTGAACAGTTTTCTTATCTCTTACCACAACATACATGATCTTTATATTTTTATTATTTATGTCACTGATAAGATTTTGTCTGCTTTTTTTGATAGAATAACAAACAGTGACATATAATCCACCTAATATAGCAACTCCTGCAGTATTTCTTATTATATCACCTACAGGAGCCTTACTTGCAATTGATCCAATTAACATACATAAAGGAAATATCTCAAACAAAACAAGTATTAAAGCACCTATTAAATATGCTGATGAATTCTTATTTTTGTATTCTTTATTAGCAAATTCAAGTATGTAATCAAGTTCCTTTTGGTCAGGGTCTTTCCAATCAAAATCCATAGTATTGTCCTCCTATTGTCAATAATTTATTCTTCGTCTTGAGCTATAATGTTAGGATCTTTAATAAAATCATATTTATCATTAAATCCATTTTTATTATCATATTTGATGGCTATAAGTGGTGAACCCGATTCAATCTCATTATATAGATTTTTGGGTATAGCATAGCTTTTGTCATCTTCTCCTGGTAGTTGCACTAATATAGTTCTTTTTTTGCTTTTTTCTTGTACAACAGTAGAAAATGTTTTTATTTTATTGTTATTAATGTCTATTAATACTTTTTTCTTTTTACGAACTGTAAAGATATAATATGAGATTACAAAAATTAAGATAACAAATATAGATGAAATTCCCATAAACACATGCTTTTTTGTAGCAGTTTCATTGATATAATAATTTACCAATATACCTGCTGTAATAAAAAAGGGATAAAATTCTAATGTGACTAACATAATATAAAATTTAAAAAAAATAGAACTTTTTGCCTTTGCTAATTCCTTTTTTCCATATTCTTTTATATGATTTAATGTTTTATCACTTGGTTTTTCCCAATCAAATAAATTGTCAAACATAGTTGTACTCCTGTTATCTTATAAATACCAAAAAACGCATCAGAAAAACTGACACGTTTTTTGTCATTCTAATTAGTTTTCAAATCTAACACTTATAGAGTTTGCATGAGCTGTAAGCTGCTCTGACTTAGCAAAATCAACAATATCCTTATATACCGGCTCAAGAGCTTCTCTTGAATAATAAATAATACTGGACTTTTTAATAAAGTCATCAACACTAAGTGGTGAGAAGAATTTTGCTGTACCATTAGTTGGTAATACGTGGTTTGGTCCTGCAAAATAATCTCCAAGTGGTTCAGAAGAATAATCACCAAGGAATATTGCTCCAGCATTCTTAATCTTAGTCATGGTGTCAAATGGATTCTTAGTCATAATTTCCAAGTGTTCACTGGCAATTTCATTTGCAGTATCAATAGCCTCATTCATATCCTTAGCAACTAATATATATCCATAGCTATCTACAGATTTTCTCATTATCTCTGTTCTAGATAGCTCTTCTATAAATTTCTCAACCTGGTCAGAAACCTTATTTGCAAGGTCCTTAGATGTTGTAATAAGAATAGCTGATGCCATCTCATCATGCTCTGCCTGTGACAATAAATCAGCAGCAACATATCTTGGATTTGCTGTCTCGTCAGCAAGTACAAGTATTTCACTAGGACCTGCCACAGAATCAATACTAACATGTCCAAAAACAGTTCTTTTAGCTAAAGCAACAAAAATATTGCCTGGACCTACAATTTTATCAACCTTTGGAATTGACTCTGTACCGTATGCAAGTGCTGCAATAGCCTGAGCGCCACCTGCTTTATAAATTGCATCTACACCTGCTTCATTAGCTGCAACAAGCGTCATAGGATATACCTTGCCCTCTGCATTACAAGGTGTAGTCATAATAATATTAGATACACCGGCAACCTTTGCTGGTACAACATTCATAAGTACTGATGAAGGATATACAGCCTTTCCTCCCGGTACATATACACCAACATTCTCAATAGGTGTAATCTTTTGTCCAAGCATACTGCCGTTGTCCTTTGAATCAAACCAGCTATACTGCTTTTGCTTTTCGTGATATTCTTTAATATTAGCAATAGCCTTTCTGATTATCTCGAGAAGATTTGCATCAACACTTTTATATGCTTCATCAATCTCTTCCTTTGTTACCTTAATATTATCAGCGTTAATAATCGCCTTATCAAACTTTTCAGTGTATTTGAAAAGAGCAGCATCCTTATTAACATGAACATCCTCTACGATTTCCTTAACTGTTGCTTCATATGTTCCATAATTATCAGGACTTCTTTTGAGCAAATTACTTAAGATGTCCTTTTTAGTTTCCTGATTTAATTCTACTATTCTCATAATATATTAAGCCTCCAATAATTAATTAAGCTATTTTTCATTCTGAATAAGGTTATTTAGCTGATCTAATATTTTAAGTATTCTTTCATGCTCCATACGAAGACTAACCTGATTTACTACAACTCTTGCAGATAATGGACATATTTCTTCTAAAACATCTAAGCCATTTTCTCTTAAGGTTGAACCAGTTTCTACAATGTCAACGATTACTTCTGATAAATCAACAATTGGAGCAAGCTCCACAGAACCATTTAGCTTAATAATCTCAACTGTTTGATTCTTTGTATTATTAAAATAATCCTTTGCTATATTTGGATATTTTGTAGCTACTCTAATGATTTCATTCTTAGTTAATAGCTCCTTTGCTGACTCTGGTCCACATACACACATACGACATTTTCCAAAGCCTAAATCCATAACCTCATAAAGGTTTCGTCCTTCTTCAAGTATAGTATCCTTTCCTACAACACCTACATCTGCTGCTCCATATTCAATATATGTAGGAACATCTGAAGCCTTTGAAAGGAAGAATTTTATCTTGTGCTCCTCGTTAGTAAATATAAGCTTACGTGTATCAGGGTCTTTAGCTTCTTCACAGGTAATACCCATTTTTTCAAATAATTCTAAAGTTTTCTTGGCAAGTCTGCCCTTGGCCAAGGCAAATGTTAAATATCTCATAAGAACCTCCAAAATCAATAAGGGTAATTACCCAATAATATCCATAATATTTCCATCGGAATCGATGTATGTAAGAGTTTTAATATGCATCTTCTTAGCATATGCTTCATACTCATCTAAGTCATGTCTTTGAGATTTTCTAACTAACTCAACATTAATTCCCTTATTTCTAAGATGTACTGCATGCTGGATAGCTTCCTTTTGTGCAGCAATCTCATATATAAGCATTTTATTTGAATAATCAACCTCTATTTCAACATCATTACGCTTAATTGCATTCATAAGCTCGTCAACATAAATGGCGAAACCTATTGAAGGAGCGTCCTTACCAAATTGTGAAAGTAGATTATTATAACGGCCACCCTTTACTATT
>JAGALE010000295.1 GCA_017625335.1 Lachnospiraceae bacterium | reverse complement strand
TAGCGCTATGACCCCTGCAGCTGTTTTGCCTGTTAAAAAGGGTGATAGAGTTTTAGATATTTGTGCAGCTCCCGGTGGTAAGTCCACTGAGCTTGCTTCAAAGCTTGATGGAACAGGTGTACTTGTGTCCAATGATATTAGTGCATCAAGAGCTAAAGCATTGCTTAAGAATTTGGAGGTTTTTGGGGCAACTAATGCATTAATTATAAGTGAAGCTCCATATAAGCTGTCTGAAAGATTTGCAGGATATTTCGATAAGATATTGATTGATGCTCCTTGCTCCGGAGAGGGTATGTTTAGAAAGTCTAATTCTATGATTACAGCATGGGAGAATAATGGGAATCAGCTTTTTAGTGACCTACAGCTTAGTATATTAAAAGAGGTTGTAAAAATGCTTAAGCCTGGTGGTAAGATTCTATATTCAACCTGTACATTTGCACCATTAGAAAATGAGAAATCAGTGGAGTATCTTTTGAGCTTAGATGAGAGTCTCAAAATATGTGATTTTGACAAATACGAATACTTTGATAATGGACATCCTGCGTGGTCTGATTCCGGTAATGCTGACCTGGTAAAGTGTGCCAGACTTTGGCCACATAGAATAGAAGGTGAAGGTCATTTTGTAGCATTGATTGAGAAGGATGGTACCCTTGTTAATTCAGGTAATTTAGGCTCTTATCCAATTAAAAAGGCTAAGCTTGATAAGGAGGTTATTGATTTCTTCAGTAAGTTTAATAAAAGCTTTGATTTTAATCGATTCGAGCAGTCGCAGGATAAGCTTTACTATATACCTGACACATTTCCTGCTGTTAGAGGCCTTAGAATATTAAGGTGTGGTTTATATCTTGGTGAGATTAAGAAGAATAGATTCGAGCCAAGTCAGTCTTTGGCTATGAGTCTTAAATACCATGATTTTAAGAATGTAATTAATCTTTCATCCCATGACGAGAGAGTGAGTAAGTATCTTAAGGGTGAAACTATAGATGTGGATGATGTAATGGATGGTTGCAGTAATGGATGGGCTTTGATTTGTGTTGATTCATATCCACTAGGATGGGGAAAGCTTAATAATGGAGTATTAAAGAATAAATATCTACCTGGTTGGAGGTTAATGTCATGAGTATAGCCATTGTAACTGGCGCATCTTCCGGGATGGGAAGAGAATTTGTATACCAAATTAGTGAAAAATATAAGTCCATAGATGAGATTTGGGTTATAGCAAGAAGAGTAGATAAGCTTAATGAGCTTGCGGCTTCATGTAATAAAGTTAAGATTAGACCTCTTAAGTATGATTTATCAGATGATGCTGATTTGATAAGATTTAAGCTTCTCTTGTTTCAGGAAAAGCCTCAGGTCAGAATTTTAGTCAACTCAGCGGGCTTTGGAATTATTGGTACCTTTGAAGAGGTGAGTACAGATAACTCACTTATGTGCAAGGTGAATTGTGTTGGATTAACTAAGATGATGGAGCTGGTTATACCATATATGACCTGTAAAAGAGGTAATATATTTAATCTTGCATCATCAGCTGCCTTTATGCCACAGCCATCATTTGCCACATATGCTGCTACAAAGTCTTATGTTTTAAGCTTATCAAGAGCTCTTAATAAGGAGCTAAAAGACAAGAATATTACTGTAACAGCTGTTTGTCCTGGTCCTGTTAAGACAGAGTTTTTTGATGTGGCAGAAAAGCATCGTTCTGTCAAGCTATATAAAAAGCTTGGTATGTCAGAGGCGAAGAAGGTTGTTTCACTTGCGCTTAATGATGGTTATCATGGCAGATCTGTATCAGTATATGGTCCTGTTATGAGAGCCTTTAGAATACTTAGTAAGCTGTTACCACATGAGCTTATGCTTAAATTTATTAATTAACTTGGAGATTACGGAATGAATAAAGTACAAAAGGGAGAATACGGTTATCTAAAAGCATATAAAATGTCCAAGCTTTTGTTATGTACTGTTTTGGCTTTTATGCTTGCAGTAGTTGTTATAGGTACCATAATAATGTATGGTGATACTTCGAGAGTTATTATTGTGTTTGCTATATTATTATCACTTCCTTTAGCTAAAATTCTTATAGCATATTTGATAGTTATAAAGTTTAATTCATTAACCTTTGATGAGCATGCAAAGATTGCAAATACTTATCGAGGTAATGACAAGTGTTTAATGTTTGATATGACTGTCTCTCAGTATGAAGGAATAAAGTTTTATCAATCTATGCTGATTAAGAACGGAAAGATTTACGCACTTGTCACTAATAAGGACTATAAGGAAAAAAGTAAGGAATATGAAAAATGGATTACTGACGCTATAGTTAGTGATAAGTATAAATATAAGATTACTGTATTTGATAATATAGATGAGTATATCAAGAAGATTAATTCTGTCAGTGAGCCTAATGACAACAATAAGCTTATAGACAAACATATAAGAGAGGAAATTCTTTCAGCGGGTGTATAGTTATGGTTGAAATTATCATTAAGGACAGTGAGGCTGGTCAACGCTTGAATAAATATCTGTTAAAATACTTGAATCAGGCTACTTCGTCATTTGTTTATAAAATGCTTAGAAAAAAGAATATTGTTCTTAATGACAAAAAGGCTCAGGGTGATGAGCTTCTAGCTTGTGGTGATAATATAAAGCTATATCTTGCTGATGATACCATAGCAAAATTTAGAACGGGTAGTATTGTTAATGATAAAGCAGTTAATAAAATTGCAGGTGATGAAAAAGCAGCCAATAATTTTGCTATCAAAAAAAGGTGTGCAGACAAAAGTGGTGCAACAGGTGCTACAAATGGAGAGCATAGGTTTGTTAAGGATTTGACTAGGAACCTTAGAATATTATATGAAGATAAAGATATAATGGCTGTTCATAAGGATGCAGGCATCTTATCCCAAAAGGCTGACAAAAATGATTATTCTATTAATGAGGCAATTGTTGATTTTATAAGAGTAAGTGACAAATATGAAAAAGTCGATACATTTACTCCGTCTGTGTGTAATAGATTAGACAGAAATACTTCTGGAATTATACTAGCCGGTATTACTCTTAAGGGAAGTCAGTTTTTGTCAAAGGCTTTAAAGGATAGAACAGTAGATAAGTATTATTATACTGTGGTTAAGGGTGTATTTAAATCAAGACTTACCTGTCAGGCTTACTTAGCTAAGAATAAGGATAAGAATTTGTCTAGGGTTTACAGTGTAGAGGAATATATGAAGCTGTCTAAGGATAAGAACTTTGATGATAAAGCATATCAAATGATTA
>JAGALE010000294.1 GCA_017625335.1 Lachnospiraceae bacterium | reverse complement strand
ATCCTCTATTAATTCTTTAAATAATTCCTCATTTTTCTGAGTTGGATGCCATCTTCTGGTACCAGGTCCATACTTAAACACAGTCCCTTTACAGAATGCATTAAATACTCCATTATTATGTTTACGAGCCCATACACCTACCTCAATATTACTACCATATAGTATATCACCATTAATTGGACTGAATGAAGTCTTTTCCCATACAATTAATCTTACTGAACAACCTTTATGTCTAAAGAATTTTACAATATCACTAACCTGTTCATATCCACAGAATACTACAAAACTATTTGTGCATACCCTATGTATTTCTTCAAGGAATTCATTTAAATCAAATGTTAATTTGTCTGCATCTCCTTTGTTAATGACTCTAATTCCACTGGTTGCATTTTCCTCAGTACGTTCAATATCTGTATCATTAACCTCTCCATAAGGAATATCAGTGAGTACAAAGTCAACACAATTGTCTCCCATCTGCTTCATTCCTTGAATACAATCCATATTTACAATTGTGTTCAGCTCATACCCAAGTTTAGATGTATCTGTAATTCTTTTAAACTTACGTGTCTCTCTGGTTTCTTCAATCAAGTTATCAATATTACTAAGTATATTTTCATTCAATATTTTATAAAGTGAATACTTCTTTTTCTGAATGCACCCATCAATTGGTTCAACACACTCTACATTATTATAAAAAGTATATTTATCTTCGTCTATTAATAATACTGAATGTAATTTGTATTTAGTAGCTGCTCTTACTAAATCAACTGCTGCTAGCTGAAGTTGCACTCCCTTATTTTTATGAATTGCTACTCCTAAATTGTAATACTTACCATAACTAAATTGTACTTTGATTACATCTACTAGTATATCCTCAACTTCTGCCTCTACATTTGAAATCTTAGTCTGCTCATTCTCAGCACATATCAACCTCAATATACTCTGTATTTCAGAATTATATATGCTTAATATTTCTTTAGATGTATTTGCATTTTCTATATCTGTAACAAACTGCTTCTTTGCCATCTTTATCTCCTCTACTTAGTACTCAATAACTATATCTTTGAAATTTTCTCTGTATTTAAACCAATCTTTAGATTGCTTTTCGTCATCTAAAAGGGTTGATAGCCAGCACAATTTAGATGCATTATGCTTATTATATGTTTCTGATTTATCTTTCATATTACAATATCTGAAACACCCTTCTGCATTAAAGCTAGCTCCATTACTTGATTTAATTGCTCTCATTAAATATGTTCCATCATCTGTTTTTAATAATACGCAATCAACCTTTTTCTTGGTATCTACCTTATTTGCTGATTTGTCTGACCTAAATTCTAGTCCCTCTATTAAATTATTTTTAATAATTTCTTCTACCCTGTCATATAGTTTATCGCTATTATTATCTATTCTATCTGATATTACTTCATCTAATAATTTATTTAATATTAGACCAATTTGTTTACCTTGTTTTAATCCAAAGTCCTTAATCAAGTTATATCCATCTATTTCTAAATTCTTTAAGGAGAAGCATTCATTTTCCTCGACAATTTCATTTAATAACTGTCTAACATCATCTACCTGTGTAACACTTACATGTTTTTTATCATAAATATGATCTGCCATATCTGCTTCTTTAAGTATTAACCAATCATTTAAGAATGCCTCACCATATTTATTAAGTGCCCTCTTAACTGATGTTTTTTTGTTTGTTATTAATATATCATGGTACTTCACTAGTTTAAGTACCAAATCATATTGTTCTGTTGTTAGTCTTAATCTTTCCTTAAGTAACTTTTCAGTAATCTCCCCACTCAATTTAGGGTGACCATAAAAATGACCCTCACCATTAACCTCAGTATATGCAGCTGGCTTACCCATATCATGTAATAATGCTGCCAGCTTAATTTCAAATTTGTTAGTTTTACAATTATCAACTGTACTAAGTATATGTGTATATACATCATGCTTATGATATTTATTATTTTGTTTAAAATCAAAACAACACTTTAATTCAGGTATTATTTCAGCTATCAACCAGTCACATTTTTTAAAATAATGTGTAATAGATTTACCACTAGTCAAAATCTTTTCTAATTCTGATGTAATTCTTTCTTTTGAAACATTCTGCAATAAATTTGCATTATTTTGCATTGCTTTTAGTGTATTCTCATCAATATCCAATTCG
The DNA here is from genome assembly GCA_017625335.1 of Lachnospiraceae bacterium. Classification (GTDB taxonomy): domain Bacteria; phylum Bacillota; class Clostridia; order Lachnospirales; family Lachnospiraceae; genus Coprococcus_C. Next base: position 5,510 of record JAGALE010000294.1, on the reverse strand, counting down.
TAATTTATTGCAAATCTAAGTGCTCTCAAAATTCTAAGTGCATCTTCTCTGAATCTCTTATCTGCATCCCCAACTGCTACAAGCTTACCCTTAGCTAAATGCTGTATGCCATTAAGCTTGTTTTTAACTTCACCAGTCAATGGATTATAAGCCAATGCATTAATTGTAAAATCTCTCCTTGATAAATCTTCATCAAGTGATTTTACAAAATTTACATTGTCTGGTCTCCTATTATCTGTATATTCTCCATCTGTTCTATATGTAGTTACTTCAAAGTTCCCATCTTGGCACACTAATGTCATTGTACCATATTTTAAACCAATGTCGTAATGATGCCAATTCTTAAATATTTTTAACATATCTTCAGGTGTAGCATTTGTACATACATCCCAATCTTTAGGTTCTATTCCTAATAAACTATCTCTCACGCATCCGCCCACAAGATACCCTTCGAAACCATTATTGTTCAATTCTTTTATTATTTTAATTATACTTACAGGTATTATTTCCTTGTTTAATGCCATTAAATTATCTCCTCCTGATTATTCTCTATATCTATAATTATATATCTTATGTCTATTTTGGAATTGATCTAAGTAGTATATTTTCTTTTCATATGCTCTATCTAGTAACATGTATACTTCTGCTATTAATTCAATCTAGTAATGATTTCTCAATACTATATCATCTGTGTATAATTCAATTACCATCTCAATAATACCATCTAAAGCTCAATCATCATTAAGTCTAAGTTCAGCTTTTTATTATTAATTATTTTAAAACTAAATTTTTATTTAATTGTTTAACTAGCTCTTTTTTAAGCCATTCATCAAAATAATGAATGCCGAACCTCTTTTCATTCTTATGTTTATCATACTCTCTATTGTATGTTTCAATAAGGTCTATGCCGTTAATAATGGTTTCTGCTACATATGCATCTAATAGCATATCAGTATTATATACTGCTCTTCCAATATGTTTAGAATTCCACTCTTGCACAATTTTAAATACTTCGTCTTTTACCTCATCCTTAAGGTCTTCCTCTGTCCATTCTCTATCAATTGTAACTCTTTGTCTATTACCTTGATAGTATGCAAATTCCTCACACTTAGCTCTGAACTCTTCTTCTTGCTTTCTCTCAAAATCTTCAAAACTTCCAATAAACATTGTTATTCTCCTATTTAATTACGCTATCAAATATTCTAGATAGTGTGTCAGCATTTTCTTCTACACAAGCTACTTGATTACAGTACATTCTGTACTGTGGACCTATGTTAGTATTTGTTATTTTACACTTAATGAACCTTGGACATTTTGAGCATATACTCTCAGGTAAATAATGCCCACCTTTAGACATTTTAATTGCACTATCCTTATATGGACAATGTTTAACTCCATTCAATTTTAGAGAGTCAATGTAATTTCTCCATCTTCCCTCTGTGTCTATATTATAACTGTTTCTATCACAATTAATAGCCACAATCTGTTTATTTAATCTGTCTAATATATCTAGCTTGTCTGAGTTATATACCCAATATAGGTTTTCATTTTCAGTAGTCAATCTATTAAAAATTTCCTCAATTAGTTCACTGTTAGCTAGAGTCTTATCGTCATATAGGTCACTTAAATCTAACTCAAGTGTATTTAACCTGCTATTCCATAGCTTATTTAGCTTATCTCTATCTATAGGACTTGTTACATACACCTCTATAATAACCCTGTTTTCATTTGTTTGTGAATTGAAATCCTCGTATATAATTTCTATATCAGTTCTAATCCCAAGATCAGAATGTACAACCTCTTTTTTAACCTCTAACACTTTCACCAATCTTCCTGACTTAGCCTTGAACTTAAATTCATTATCCTCTACATTTAAGTCTGGTAACCATATTTGTCTAATATCCCTATCTACTAATAGCTGTTTTGTTAAGTTATGCAATAATGATTCAGCATAATCCTTTATGTTAATTTCTACATGTTCATTATTACTATTTTTAAATGTTGGATTTAATCTAAAATGACTTCTTCTCTTATCACATAATACCATATGAACATTATGAATGTTATTGTCTTTATCTTTAAGATAAAATTCTTTGCCCTTATCCACTTTAGTTACGTCTCCAATTCTAACAATTCGTTCATTATCTCCATCTTTCATATATACCCATTCATACTTAAGTTCTTTAGCTTTTGTTGCCATGTATATTCTCCTTAATCTCTTAACATTATTTTTATTAATTTTTTATAATTAAATATTATTCTGTATAAAAAATGGTAACACTTGATAAATAAGTGTTACCATTCAGTACACCCGAGAGGATTCGAACCTCCGAATATCAGATTAGAAATCAGATGCCTTTTCCACTTGGCGACGGGTGCTTATTTATAATATTTTAATTGTTCCTCTAATAAACTCTGTAAGTTATCTATGCAATTCTCTTGACTATTAGTGTAATCTATATCATAACTGCTATCTATAACCATAATCTTATTTATTCTATATAGTATAGATTGAAGTAATTCTTTGGAATGTTCAATCCTAAATTCACTAGTCTTACTTTTGCCTATAACTACATAGCTACATCCATCTATATCCCTTATCTCAGCAATCAGTATTTTGTTACCCTCTATGCCTTTAATCTTTAGTGATTTTAACTTCATACCTATTGTTATTTCTTCATATTTCAAGTTAATCACCTCAATTACTAATGTTTAAATGGGAGATGATGGAGTCGAACCACCCGAGACATTTGTAAGCCACTGAATTTACAGTCCAGCCCGCTACCCCTACGGTATAATCTCCCTTATAGAGGGTAGGGTGAGATTCGAACTCACGAAGGACTTATTGGTTGCCAACGCATTTACAGTGCGCCTGCTTTAACCACTTGCATACCTACCCAAATTCTGTTTTTGAATAATAATAGTCGCTATTCATACTTAATTCTCCTATACTTATTTTATAAAGCACCATAGCAGATTCGAACTGCCCACATTCTTGGTTGGAAGCCAAGTGCCTTATCTCTTTTAATTTCTCTTATCTCTTAACCTAAAATCATTTTACCTCCAATTATTTCTTTTGTCAATACTTATTTTTAAATTTTTTCAACTTTTTATCACTAGTCTACTCTATTTTTAAGTAAAGCATCCCTAGGGACTTTAGCTGAACTCCTAGATATTATTGCATATAAAAAGAACTCCAGCAGTATAAACTACTAGAGTTCTCTTTAAGAATTTTATATGAGAGAAAAATCGTTTATTCTAGTATAGTTTACACCTATGAATTGCATATAAAGTTGACTGTCTGTTATAACCACACACAGTTCTATACCCTCTATATACTCTGCCATTCATAGTAAGTAAAGTATTCATACTAAAATCTCCTTTCTTATAATCTCTTTTAATCAACAAAATTATTATAACATATTTTATCAATAATTGCAAGTCCAATGCTTAAAAATTTTAATTTTATAGCTAAAAATTTTATTTTAACCTCTATTATTAGTATCAGGTGAATATCTCCAATCACTTACATTACCTTCCGTAATGTAATATTTAAAGCTTAATTTATCCTTCTTAGCTTCTTCTAGTTTATCTATTAGTTTAAGTCTTACTTTCATCTTTTCTTTGTTTATACTCTTAATATAAACTGATACTGTATCACCTTTATTAAGATTACTAAAATTCTCGTCTAGGTCAGCCACTCCTTTTAGATTTTGACCTACGCTAATAAATACACCAAAATCAGTTGTATTTATTACTGTTCCTATGATTGTATCACCCTGATTTATATTGACTATTTCATCATCCCATGTACCAAGCAACTCCTTATGAGATAATATAATTTTTCCTGTCACAGCATCTATATTCTGTATAACTACATTTAATTTATCATATTTTCTTATCTGTTCTTTTACATCTAAAATTGGCATCATACATATATTACTTGTAGGTAATAGTGCCATAATTCCACATCCAATATCACAGAATAATCCATATGATTCTGCCCCATCTACAACTGCTGGTATAACATCTCCAGGTGTTAAATTATCAATAAATTCATGTTTACATTTTTGCTGACATTTCTTTCTTGATAACTCAATGTGCACACCTTCCTCATCTTTTCTTACATCTGTTATTATTGCTTTTATGTAATGACCAACTAGCTTAATTGAATTGAATTTTTTATCAATTTTATTTGTATTATACACTAACTCATCTGGATTAACTGTACCTGTGTATTTGCCTATTTTAACTTCTATAGTCCCGTCTTCACAACATTTCACAACTTTACATGAAAGAACTTTTTCATTTTTATGTGCATTTACTAAATCTTGAAATGTATCTATTCTATTGTTTGTTATATCTTTTTCTGGTGAGTATTTATTCATTAGTATCTTCTCCTTGGTTTTTGTAATATCTTTCAACAGTAATGCCATTGTCTAATCCGTAATTGCCACCTGTTATAAACATAATTGCGTCTAATAATGATGTAAATTGTATATCATCTAATACATCATACGCCGCATATTTTACTTCAGGTACCTTCTCAATTAGTTCATATTCAATACATGTATCAAATTTATCAATTAATCGTTTGCTAACTGATCCATCACGGTATCGTCTAATAATACTGCCTTTTTTAACTATTGAAATTTTATCTGAAACAACTTCAATGTATCCCTGAATGTTACCATTGAAAATTACTCGTGCTTCAAAGGGAAATTTGATATGTTCTTTTCTCAATTCAATCACATCATTGAAAGTACAATCTGAAAATTCGATAGCATCTACATATTCAACATTTTTACCAAGACTTAATCGTTTTGTCTTTTCTTTATTTGAATTTGCTGAAGTTCTATGCTTACTAACTTTTTTGCTACCCTGATTCTCAGAAGAATTAGGTAAGCTTGATTCTTTTTTGTCTATGCCATCTTTGATTTTATTTTCCTTAGTATCTTTTTCATTACTATTATCTAATGTATTAATACATAACACTTTAGTTTTATCATACATTTTAGATGCTTTATTATTTAATTTACTAATGGCTTTTTGTAACTGTTTATGTAATTTTTCTATCTCTCTATTAGCTTTCTTAAGCTTTTTCTTATGTTTTTTAATTCTTTCCTGTATTATCTCTCTGTCTACATCAGATAATCTTGAATCTTCAAGATGCTTATTTAGCAATTTTATTGCATCATTATGTAATTTCTTTGCAACTAATAAATCATTAAAATCCCTTATTTTCTTTGCCATTTATTTATCTCCTTTGCCTTAGTTTATCTTAAAAGTGTTTATGTTCAGTATTATCGTACTCATATCTGTAATCTTTAAATCCACCATCATTTTCGAATATTGTGTCTACATCACTGATAAATAAACCTAAGAATTTTTCTAATAAGTTCTTTTCACTTACTGAACCATCTGACAATGTAATTGAATGGATACTATTAGGCTCTTTTCCATGTACTCCATTGCTTACCAATAATGTTGTTCCATCTAATACATATTCT
>JAGALE010000293.1 GCA_017625335.1 Lachnospiraceae bacterium | reverse complement strand
GCACAGGATAATCAGGATGCAGTAGATATCAACATCGTACAGGGTGAAAGAGAGTTCGCTAGAGATAACAAGTCTCTTGGTAGATTCAGACTTGACGGTATTGCTCCAGCTAGACGTGGTGTACCACAGATTGAGGTTACATTTGATATAGATGCTAACGGTATTGTTAACGTATCAGCTAAGGATCTTGGAACAGGTAGAGAGCAGCACATCACAATTACTTCTGGAACTTCACTTTCTGATGAGGATATCGAAAGAGCAGTTAAGGAAGCTGCTGAGTACGAGGCTCAGGATAAGAAACGTAAAGAGGCTATTGAAGTTAGAAATGATGCTGATGCTATGGTATTCCAGACTGAGAGAGCTCCTACAGATGTTGGTGATAAGCTTTCTGGTTCAGAGAAGAGTCAGGTTGAGGCTGACTTAAAGGCTCTTAAGGAGATTATCGAGGGAACAGATCCTGATGCTATGACAGATTACGATGTAGAAAAGATTAAGGCTGGTAAGGAAACTCTTATGAATTCAGCTCAGGCACTTTTCTCTAAGTTATATGAGCAGAATGGTCCTGGTGCTAATGCTGGTACAGGTGCTGGCACTCCAGACTATTCAGATGCAGATGTTGTAGATGCAGATTACAAAGAAATCTAATAGTAACTAGAGGATAACAAATATAAAGGGTGATTGCAGATGGCTGATAAGAGAGATTATTATGAAGTGCTCGGCGTAACCAAGGGTGCTACAGATGCAGAAATCAAAAAAGCATACCGTGTGGTTGCGAAAAAGTATCATCCGGACACTAATCCGGGTAATGCTGAAGCGGAAGAGAAATTCAAAGAGGCAGCCGAAGCATATGCAGTACTTTCAGATCCTGAGAAAAAGGCAAAGTATGACCAGTATGGTCATGCTGCCTTTGATCAGAATGGTGGTCCTGGAGGCTTTGGAGGCTTTGACTTTAGTGATATGGGAGATATCTTTGGTGATATCTTCGGAGATATGTTTGGCGGTGGCTCAAGACAGCGTCAGTCAAATGGTCCTGTTAAGGGTGCCAACATCAAAACTACAGTACGTGTAACATTTGAGGAGGCTGTATTCGGAACACAGACAGAATTAGAGCTACCACTTAAAGATGAATGTGATGTATGTAAGGGTAGTGGTGCTCAGCCTGGACATTCTCCAGAAACATGTTCAAAATGTGCTGGTAAAGGTCAGGTTGTATATACACAGCAGTCTTTATTTGGTATGGCAAGAACTGTACAGACATGTCCTGACTGTGGCGGTTTCGGTAAACTTATTAAGTTTAAGTGTAGCAATTGTGCAGGTTCAGGATTTGTTAAGAGTAAAAAGAAAATTCAGGTTGCAGTACCAGCTGGTATAGATAATGGCCAGAGTATTCGTATTCGCGAGAAGGGTGAACCTGGTATGAATGGTGGTGGAAGAGGAGATCTTCTTGTTACTGTTCTCGTAGACAGACATCCAACCTTCCAGAGACAGGAGTACGATTTATATTCATCTGAGCCTATTAGCTTTACTCAGGCTGCGCTTGGTGGAAAAATTACAATTACAACTATTGATGGTGCTTACGATTTAGAGATTAAGCCTGGTACTCAGACAGATACTAAGGTTAAGCTTAAAGGAAAAGGTGTACCTACTCTTAGAAATAAGAATGTTAGAGGTGACCATTACGTAACACTTATTGTTCAGGTTCCAGATAAACTTACTGAGGAGCAGAAATCAATATTAAATCAGTATGCTAACACAACTACTGTTAATGCTAGATCATCAACTGATTCGGTTTCGTCTGGAGGTTCGTTATTTGGTGACCATAAGAAGAAAAAAGGTTTTAAGAAATTATAAGGAAAAAATAATATGGTGTGGACTAAATTAACAATCGATACAACAGTTGAGGCTGTTGATATTCTCAGTGCCTTTCTTGATGATTTAGGTGTTGAGGGTATTATGATTGAGGATAATGTCCCACTTACAGAAGAAGATAAAAAGGCTATGTTTGTAGATATTCCTCTTATTGAAGGAGAAGATGATGGAACAGCTAAGGTTTCATGCTTTATAGATGATAGCTTTAATCTTGACACTTTAAAGGCGGATATAGTTGCAGAACTTACCCGCCTTGAAGAGTTTATACCTGTAGGTACAAAGGACATTTCCTTAAGCAATACAGAAGATAAGGATTGGATTAACAACTGGAAACAGTTTTTTAAGCCATTCAGATTATATGACAATATAGTGATAAAGCCTACCTGGGAGGAACTCGAGGATACCCAAGAGGGCGATATGATAGTTGAGATTGACCCAGGTATCGCTTTTGGAACAGGCTCTCATGAGACAACAAAGCTTTGTATAGGTCAGCTAAAAAAATATCTTAAGCAGGGAGATACAGTATTTGATGTAGGCTCAGGTAGTGGTATTTTATCTATCATTAGTGTTATGCTAGGTGCAGGCTTTGTACATGGCATGGATATTGATGAGGTTGCTGTACGTGCCAGCATTGAAAACAGGGAAGTAAATAACATGACAGAGGAGAAACTTGTTCTCACATGTGGAAATCTTCTTGCGGGCGATGACGAAGCAGCTAGGAAGGCACTTGAGGTTAATGCTGGTGAGAAATATGACATAGTTGTAGCTAATATTTTAGCTGATGTTATAATTCCACTCTCAGGAGTAATCAGACCATTTCTTAAAGAAGATGGATATTTTATTACATCGGGAATTATAAATATGAAGGAGGAGGCTGTTAAGGAAGCACTTCTTTCAAATGGATTTGAGATAATAGATGTCGTTTATATGAATGACTGGGTTTCTATTATTGCTAAATAGTATAGTATAAAAATAGTACTCGTTGAGTACTATTTTTTTATTCTCATTGTTTTTTATTAGTGTATCGTGATATACTATAGGTCGGATAAAATCTTAAATACATGATGGAGATAAATATGCATCGTTTTTTTGTTGATAATTTAAGTGGAGCAAGCGACAATATAATAATAACAGGTAATGATGTTAATCATATTAAGAATGTTCTCAGACTAAAGATTGGTGAGAAGATTATGGTTAGCGACGGTTCAGGGACAGATTATCAGTGTAGTATCAGTGATATAGATAGTGATATGGTAACTGCTGATATTGAGGATGTATTTAAGAATGCTGCTGAGCTTCCTGTTAAGATAACACTTTTTCAAGGTATGCCTAAGTCGGATAAGCTGGAGCTTATTATACAGAAGGCTGTTGAGCTTGGGGTGTATGAAATTGTTCCGGTTATTACAAAGAGAACAGTAGTAAAAATAGATGATAAAAAAGCT
>JAGALE010000292.1 GCA_017625335.1 Lachnospiraceae bacterium | reverse complement strand
ATATCATCTACATTAGGTAATATATTGTCAGGACTAACTTGACCCTCAATATCAATGCTTATGTTTTCCCAATCTATACCGTCATCCTGACCAGATTCTAATATATCATCTCCATCATTAATGTTATCAGCTACCTTTATACCAAATGAATTTAACCCAAGTATTATATTATCCTTACTTAGATTATCGCTAGATGTATCTATTATACCTGTTATTTTTGAAATAGTTTGCTCTATATTATCAGCTGAACCTAGTATACTGTTAATTTTAGGATGATTAGCAGCTGCTCTTACATAATAACTAGCTTGCTTATCATACCTTAACATATACATTATTTCTCGTTTACAAATAGCATTATAGCAATCTAGGTTGTCCATTATAAGTTTACTATCTGTACCCTTAACAAATTCATCTGCTAGTATAGCAAATTTAGCAAGTATTTCTACTTTGGTAGCTTCTGGTAAAGTCACTATTTCATAGACTTTATCGATACGCTGTGAAAAATTACCCATGCTCTAATCATCTCCTATATCATTTTCATATACCTTTGTTTACCCTCATCTGACATTCCATTAAATAGTGCCTCTACCTCTGACTTTTTCATTCCTATAACTGTCAACTTAATTACTCTAGACACTATCTGTTCTCCATCTTTTGCTAAAATACTATCTAACTTAATCTCCTCATCGGATTTAACAGATGCTTTAGTTGTATCAGTTGTTAATGGAACTGTAGTTTCATTATTTATTCTAGTTGACTCCTTTATCTTGTTTAACTTATCCTTTAAGTTCTCTAGCACTATCCTATCAAATTTATATATACCAGAACGAACCTCAAGGTTAGAATTAAATGCATCTGATTTAAACTCCTGTCCTTTAGATGCAAAATATTCTCTAAGATATGAGTTAACTGTAAAGTATAAGTTCATACCTCCTGCTTGTTGTATCAGACTCATGTTATTTTTATCTTGTATCCATGTTATTTTACTTTCTTCAACACTTGTTATTCTGCCAAGTTTATTGAACCTTTCTGAACTCATTATGTCATCCAGATTAGATATAAGTGCTATCATTCTTAATCTTGGAAACTTTTCTTTCAGTGTCTCATCTGTTACACCTGTAGCTACCTTAAATATTTCATATGGTATAATTGATTTGTCCATGCAAGGTTGATTACTTACTAGTTTAAATATTGCATCAGTTATACCATTAATCATTTGTTTGTTATTTTCAGTAGCTAAAAGTGTATAGTCAAAATATAATTCCTCAAGATTTGAACATACCCAAGGTCTAACTATCCATCTTAAACCATTGCCTGTTAACTGTGTATTTTGTTTTCCATCTATAACTTGTTGCATTATGTTCTGAGTTCTATTTGCCTCCATCATAATAGATGATTCAGCTATCTCCTTTAACCCCAAATCCCTTATACTCTTAGTTTTCCAATTAGAACTATTTGGTTTACCTTTTAAAATGTAAGGTGAATAGTACTGTACACTTACACTACCATGTGTAATAAACACTCTTCTTATATTGTTAGGTGAATTATATGTCTGTTCACTAGCTTTTATAAACTTAACAGAATTCATTTCTGCTTTATCATATTCTGTAGATGCTTTGTATTCTGGTACTTTACCATACAATACAAAATTATCTACCCTTGGTCCATGTACTGCTCCTTCTATTAGTTTATCTAAATTAATTTTAGCCATTTATTTATAACCTCCAATGTTATATTTTCTTACCATTTTTATCAAATTCCATATATAAGCTATTATACCTCTTTGGATTTGATGGCTCACTACTTATGTTACCTAATCTATTAGCTAAGCCATCTCCACCATAATCCAAGTCATAAGCTGCCTTGCATCTTGTATCATCAGTGTTTGCTTTTTGTCTTGCATTATTCTTAGATGCTTTTGATTTATTTTTTATTCTGCTGATATTAAGTGCTACTAGACCCATAACTGTAACTATTAGTATTATTGGTAAAATAGTCTCTAATGAAATTTTATATGTCATTAATAAATGTAATTCGTCTATACCATACTCAATTGTATCTGTAAGATTCATTTTTATATCCTCTATATTCTGCTAATATCTAACTATTTGTGTATATTTACCAAAGGCTGCTCTATGTATTTTTGTATTTCTACTCACATATATCTTTTTTAATTTATTGCAACCTGCGAATGCAAATTGGTGTATTTTTTCTACTGATTCTGGCACCACCATATCATATAAGCTATTACAATCCATAAATGCACATACTGGTATTTCTTTAATTCTATTTCCGAGTACTACTTTACTAAGTCTTTTACATTCTGAAAATGCATGATTACCCAAAATTCTTATGTTAGGTAATTCTATACTCTCTATCTTTGTAGCACTAAATGCACTATCATCTATTATTTCTATGCACTCAGATTTTATCTTCCCACCTAGTTTACTGCCACAAAATGCAAAGTCTTTTACATACTTAATACTGTCGAATCCATCAAATTCTTTTAAGTTACTAGATTGGAAGCATCCTGATGGTATCATCTTAAGCCCGCAATCTTTTGCAAGTGATACCTTATATAAATCATCACTATCGCTTGCAAAATCCTCTAGTAGTCCTCTAGAACTAAGAGACTTAGGTAAAATTAGATGGTTTATACCTCCGTTATATTTCTCTATAACTTCAACACCCTCAGGTATTTTGTATTCAGCTATACCTTTGTGTCTTATACCTTCTATAATAAGTTTACCTTTTACTTTTTTATAATCTATATCTAATTTATTATCTTGCTTTATACCATTTATTATGTGATTATCCTTGTCTTTAAGCTGAATGTCTTTTATTCTATCGTTTAATATATTATCTAAATATTGTATCTCATAACCTAATTTTCTATTACCTACTACCATTGCATTTGCAATTATTAGCTTATTATTATCTATATTAAACAAATCAAACATGTCTTGCATTGTATAGTACATGTCAACTGTAGATAAATTTGATATATCCCCTATTATTAAATGATATCTATCTGATAATATACCTACTAGATAAGCATAAGAGTATACATCGTATCCTTGCATTCTAGCTCTTTGAAATGTTCTACTCTTAGGTGTACCTAATAATTCAATGTCACTAGATGTTATTCTTAGATTTATTACATCTAAGCTATATATTTTCTTTGCAGCTATTATTTGCTCCTTACTAACTACCTCATATTTACCAGTTATATCATCGTATAACTGTACTTGTTCTATATTTCCTACCTTACAATTATAAAAAACTATAGTAGCCCAAAACATATATTCATCCCCTAACAATTTATATTTATATTTACTATTGTAATATATGTATATATCTGAGTATAACTAGTTTATTAATTTATGTCTTATTCTGATTAACCCTTAAAACTTAAATACACCCTCTTAATAGAGGGTGTATTTAATACATTAATTTACTGTAAAGCTTACATATTCATTTGTATTATTTTCATAGTTTGTCACATCAATTACAACATCTAAATCTAGGCTATCTAAATCATATTCTGATAAATATACTTGAATATTCCATTCCCCACTGCCATTAGCTGGTATACTACCAAATCCAGTACATGTAACATCTTCACCAAACATTTTAACACTATCTACTGTTATCCAACAATCACTCTCAGTATTATTTTCTGTATATAGCACTAAAATTGGTCCATATATGTATCCATACTCATCAGCTTCTTCCACTATATCCTTAAAGTATATTTTAATACCATCTTTATTATATATTTCTTCTTCTATCCCATTATTTGTATCATAGCTGTTACTATCTAATATATTACTAGTTATATCTGATTCGCTTATAATACTTTCAAGTGTATTTCCTGTAATTGTTGAAATTATTGATATTATAATCACTATAGATGATATTACAATTGATACCCATGCTCTTGCATCTTTTATATTTGTAACTAATGCTATAATTGCAAATATTATAGAAAGTACAGCAGGTATCCATCCAAATAGACAGCAGCAAACTAAACTAACTATTGCCAGTATTAATGACACTATTGATAATTTACTTTTTCTTTTTGGCATTTGATTGTAATTATTGTCCTTATAGATTTGTTCATACCCATTATTTGTATATGATTGTCCATATCCATTATTTGTATATGATTGCTCATATCCATTATTCTGTTGATAATTATTATTTTGCCCATACCAGTTATTCTGATCCATATACTATCCTTTCCTATCATCTACTGTTAATGAATTTAATATTGTTGATGTAGTTGTTTCTACAGTGTTATACCTATTATCATATTCATTAAATTCTTTAATTGCAAATGTTACATTAATTTCTTGATTTTTATTAATTTTGTCTATATTATAATTTTCACATGATATTGTCACACTATTAAATGCTTGCTTTCCAGCATTTAAGTTTATATCTATATATTCATTCTTAGTTACTCCGGCTATTTCAACCTTACAGTCTTCAACTAACATGTCCTTATCAGATAAGTTATATCCGTATAGGTATAATTCTGTAAACTTGTCTGTACTATATAAGCTATTTTTAGCCGATAAGTACAGTGTTATTCCATTTTTATTGTATATTTCAGTATAACCCTCTAAATATTCATCTGTCAGTCTATAATCCTTATCTGCATTGTACTTTAAGTTTATTACCTTATCCACATAAACTGAGTGATCTTCATCTTTTAGTTCAATTGTTATATCATAGGACTTAATATTAACATCTTGACCAAATGCATGTTCTGATGTCAGTAATGAGCTTTTTACATATAATAACTCTTCTCTATTTTTATCTAAGTAATCTGCGAATTGGTCATTAGTGTCCTCAAATAAACATATTGTATGAAAATTATTTATAAAAGACTCTGTATTTATATCTAGTTTGTTATTTGTTTTATTTCCTACTAAAAAATATAATTTGTCACTTATTTCTGTATCGCCCTTGCTCACGACTCCTAGACATTTTATACTTATCATTTCATCTTCATATGACATATCTTCACACATAGATGTATCACTAATCTGTTCATTTATCCTGTTAATTGCATCAGCATATACTCTATGCTTAATTCCGTTGTATTCAATTGTATGTTTAGTCTCTTCAGATGTATGCTTCCTGTTAGTAATCACACTAACCACTCCAATACCTACAATTGTAGTAGCTATTATCAATATAATTATAGGTATTATATATACTCTTTTTCTATTTTTGATGTATTCACTACTACTATAGTTATTGTATCCATCATATATAGTTTGATTATTGTACAATCCATATCCATTATCTTGTTCTAATGTATCCTTGCTTAAATTTACTCTCTTATCCTCCATGTTTAAATCCTCCTATATAAACATTGTTATTAGTATTGATGCCATTAGATATGGAGCAAATGCTATTGCATTTCTTACTTTACCCTTACTTATACTTTTAATATTAATCAGTATAAATGCCAGCATAACTATTAACAATGTTATTAATGATATTACTGGAGTTAATTCACCATACATTGGAAGTATCATTATATAGTTAACCCATATAATTTTAAGATCCCCATCACCAAATGCTTTAATTAATTTGAATACAACTATAATTATTGTAGCTATAATCAAGTGTTTAATTGTAATTCCAATTGTAATTAATTCAAGTAAATTACCTATAATTAAATTAATTATTGCAATTAATGCTGTTATATAAGATATAATTGGCCATACCATTTTACTTTGTATGTCTGTATATGACATTATTGTATTATACACACATAATATGTTAAATATTACATATTTGTGTAAATCTCCAGAATTTAAAAATATATTAGCTAATGTAAATAATGTAATCCATACTATACTTAGTATTATTCCTTTTCTATTCAGAATTATTTCACCATCTGCATCTTCTCTCGTTGATATGAATTTAATACCAGATGTTATTAATAATATATCTAAAATAATTGTAATTAATATCTTAAGTATTATCATTGTATCCTCCAATGTTTTTAAGTATGACAAAAGCCCCACATAATGCAGGGCTTCCACCATAAGTTAATATGAAAAATGCTTAGGACTATTCAACTGTGTTAGTTTCAGAACCCTCTTCATTAGTTGTATCTTCTGTTGTTTCTACAGTAGTTTCACCTTCAACAGGTGTTTCTGTTGCTTCTTCAGGTGTAACTTCTACTGTTTCATCAGTTGTTTCAACTGTTGTTTCAGCATCTACAACTGGTTCTTCAGTAGCTGTATCTTCTGTAGTTTCCACTGTACTCTCTTCTTTATCTACTACAGTAACTGATGTATCTTTATTTGTTGCAATAATATCACCATTAATGATATATTCTGTACCATCAGATTCCTGTACGATACCAACTCTTAATGTACCTTCAGCAATTGATCTAGAAATTTCTAATTCTTTTGCTCTTGGAACGTAAACTGTAATTAATGTAACTGATGTTTCTTTATCATCACGTGCTACTGCTGGTGTACCTGTATGAGATTCTACTACATAAGCATTTTCTACAATGTATTCTGAATGCCATTCAACTTCATTTAATAATCCTGTTGATTCTGGCCATACTTTAGAAATGTTTACTATATCCCCAGCTCTTACTTTACCTGCTACAGCATCTTCGATTGCTCCTAAATTAATAGATACTTCAACAGGATCCTCAATACCTAAAACGATGTCATCTCTTGATGTGAAGCTTCCATTGCTTACTACTGAATTAACTACTAAAGCCTCTGTAGTAACAATACCATTTTCTAATGCTTCCATGCTTTCTAATGCATTAGATGGTCTATAAGCTTCTGGTAACTGAATTACTTTGAAAAATTCTGATACCTGTTCT